>NZ_JBZXJM010000029.1:0-12226 GCF_058725725.1 Buchananella sp. 103232
AAGCTTCAACTAGACGAAAAACCAGCCCAAACGTCGAGTTGAAGGGCTGAATGTCGAGTTGAAGGGCCCAACGTCTGGTTGACTGGGGGACCGGCGCAGCGTCGGTGGGACGTCATCAACCAAATGAGCCAAGTGCGCCACACACGGAGCGTGAAACTCGACGTTCGACACCCCAACTAGACGTTCGGTGCCTCAACTCGACGAAAAACCAACCCAAACGTCGAGTTGACGGGCTGAACGTCGAGCTGAAAAGCCGAACGTCGAGCTGAAGGGCCCAACGTCGAGACGACTGGGGGACCGGCGCAGCGCCGGTGGGGTGTCATCAACCAAATGATCCAGGGGCGCCACACACGGAGCGTGAAACTCGACGTTCGATGCCCCAACTCGACGTTCGATGCCTCAACTCGACGAAAGACCAGCCCAAACGTCGAGCCGAGCATTCAAACGTCCAGACGAAGACCCAAACGTCGAGCTGACTGGGGGACCGGCGCAGCGGCCGGGCGGGCATTGCGCAAACGGTTGAGCCTTTATGTTTCCTGTTTCGCCCTTGCTGTCGTGCTCGTAGCTTTCTTGCACCTCTTGTGGCGCTACGGGGCCGACTAAAGGTGCAATAGGTCGCCCAACGCTGTAAGAGTTACAACAACGGCTTAATGACTGCAACAACGGCGCAATCGTTTGCGCAAGGCCCCGGTTGGTGGCTGCGCGCAACTCGGCGATGCTAAGGCACGGAGCGATCGCGCCGGCCGGTCGCATGTACCCCGACCGCACGCTTGTACGCAGCGGGGGCAGGCTGCCAGCACCCACCAGCGCCCCCACCTTTACGTGTGAAGAGCGGGTGGTCCGGACGTGGGCTTGTGGCTTTGGAGCCGTGCACTCGATTCCCGGAAGGCGGGCGGGGCCGAGTAGGAATGGAGAAGGGGCGGTGGTCAATCCAATGAAACGGATTGACCACCGCCCCTTTCTGCTCCCCGGCTAGCGGATCATCGCGCGGAGTGCGCGCTCAACGGTCATGGACACCGAGTTGGTGCCGCCCATGATCGCGATTCGCTGCGGAGAACGTGCCCGCACGTAGGAGTCCACCGAGGTCGGCAATCCCGAGGTCGTGGTGAGCATCAGCACACCGCCGCGCCGCGATGCGAGGGCGGCTCCGGAAAGGGCGTCGGCGAAGTCCTTGCCCGTGGCGAACACGAATTCCGTGGCGGTAGGTGCGAAGGTATTCGCGATGGCTACGGCCGTGGCGTAGCGATCGGCACCGACGACGGCAGTGGACTTGGAGCCAGCGGTCCATCCTGCGGAGTCCAACGCGGCCACCGCGCTACCGCCGATCCCGAAGAGCTTCTTACCGACGTTTGCGTTCAGGTAGGTGCGGGACTGGACCGGCAGGATCCTGCTCTGGGAGTAGATCACCACCGCCTTGGCGGGCTTGGCCACGGCGCCCGAGGTGAGGCCGTCGGCGAAGTTGGTGCCGTCGGCAACCATCACCTTCTCCACCTGCACCAGCTTGGCGGTTTCGGTGGCCAGGGACACTGCCGTGGCGTATCGGTTCGTACCACCAAGCCGCTGCACGCTGATCCCATTGGCGCGCAGGCTCGCTTCGATCTGCGCCGAGATCACTGCGGTTCCACCCGCCAGGACCACGTGGTCGATGCCCTTCTCCTTTATTGCCGTCAAGATGGCGGGTTCCAGCGTCTTACCGTTCGTCAGGACCACGGGGGCTTCCAACGCTCCGGCCAGTGGCCCCGCAGCAACGGCGTCGGCAAAGCTCAAGGCATTGGCCATGACCACCGACCTGCTGGTGAAGTCCCCGCCAACCCACGCCTTAAGCGCGGTGTCGACGCGGTTGGTGCCTGCGAAGCGCTGAACAACCCTGGGGCCGGGCTGCGGCAGGTGCGTCGGCGTCGCGGAGGCACCGGAAGCCGCCGTGGCGCTGGGCTTGGGAGCCGCCGTGGCGCTCGCCGTGGCGCTCGCCGTGGCGCTCGCCGTGGCGCTCGCCGTGGCGCTGGGCTTGGGAGCCGGCGTGGAGCTCGGCTTCGCCGTCGCGCTCGGCTGCACTGTCGGCGTCGGGGAGGAGCTGGGGGCGGCCGCGTTCACGGTGATGGTGACCGTCTTAGTGGCGCTCATGCCGAACTCGTCGACGGCCAGCAGGGTGAGGCTGATTACCTTCCCACCTGCAGGCGCCGTCCCGACGATGCGGTTCTGGGCGTCCAGGCTGAGGCCGTGGGTGGCACCGGTCAGGCGAACCTGGGCGCTGTGGCCATCGGGGTCGCTCACGCGGACGGGCAGCTGGATGCTCGCTCCGGCCGCAACGGCAGCGTCGGCCACCTCGATCAGCGGAGCGTGGTTCTTCTTCACCACCACGGTGAGGGCCGCAGTGCCGGTCGCGCCGTCATTGTCCACGGCCTCCACGCTCACCGTGACCGCGCCGACGCCCTGTTGCAGCGGCACCACGCCGCTGATCTTGGTGCCGACCACGCGCGCCCAGCCGGGGGCGTCGGCAGCGAGGCGCGGCCCGGCAGCCACGCTCCCGTCGGCGTCCACCGCCGTCACGGCGGCCTCGAAGGGAGCCCCCTGGAACACCTCGAGGCGATCCGGGCTGACCGTCACCGCCGGCGCCTGATTCCTCGGCGTCGGGGTCGGCGTCGGCGTGACCGTCACCGGTGGCTTGGTGCCGCGCCTGATCTGGCGGGTTTCCATCTGGATGGTGATGGTGGTCGAGATTACCTCGGGCTCCCCAAGGGGCTCGCCGTCCCGGAAGCGCTGCAGGGTGACGATGGTGCGCTCGCCTTCGCGGCCCGGGCGGATGACCACGTCGGGCTCGGTGGACAGGACGGTGGGGTCCTCCACGATCTCGTCCTCAATCGGGATCTTCTCGGTGCGGGTGGAGCGCTCCTCGATGATCACCGGGCGCTTGAGCAGGTTGGTAAACCTCACCGAGTCCACCACCCGCTCGCCGGTCTTCAGCACGGAGGTGACGGTGAAGAGATCGGCGTTGGCGGGGTCGGGCGCTACCGTGATCGTTTGGGTGAACGCGGTCTCGTCGTACCGGACCTTAGGGTTGGTCCCGCGCACCTGGGTGTAGGTGAAGGTGTAGGTCCCGGCCTTGGTGAAGCTCCAGGTGCCCAGCTCGGCCCTGCCGTTGGCGAACGCGACCGGCTGGGTGGGCACGCCCGCGTAGCCCGCCGCGTCGTTGGCGGGGGAGGGCACCACCTTTACCTGGAAGGCGCGCTCGCCGAGAGGAGTGGGGTTCCCGCTGGCCTCGTCGAGCAAGGTGAGGTCGGCGCTGGCGGTGAAGGAACCGGCGCGCTGGGCGTAGATAGAGGTGCGGAAGTCGTCGGTGGAGAGCAGGTAGGTGCGGAAGATGCGCTCCTTGAGCGCGTGCACTTCGGTGCCGCCACCGGCCAGCCCCTTGTTCAGGTCCGGGGAGTTGCCCGCCTGGATCCTGGCCACGTCGGCGCGCACCGCAGCGTCCATGGCCGCCTGCATCTCGGCGGCCGTGTTGAAGCCGGCGGCGGGCTTCATGTCAGCGAACTTGTTCACGCGGCGCTGGAACATCGCCTTCTTGAAGGTGGCCATGTTGCCGCCGTGCTCGGGCATGATGGCGGCCAGGGCGGCAGCGTCGTTCGGGTACTTGTTTGACACGTAGCCGATCAGACCGTCCTGCCAGCCGTACTCCGCCAGGAGCTCGTGGGCGTAGCGCCGGAAGGAGATGCCGCCAACCGCTCCGGCGTCGGTCTGTTGCCCGGCGTAGATGGGCTCGAACAACGGCGCCACCACGTACTCGTTGTGGGGGACGGTGGTGAAGACCTCCAGCCCCTTTGGCATCATGCGCCCGGAAACCAGCCCGGCATCCACCACCTGGTCCAGCGTGGTGATCGCAGCGGCCTCCTCCTGGGGCAGGCGCTGGAAGGAGTCCACCGTGGTGGTGTGCCCGGGATCGGCCACCTGGACGATCTTGTTGAACGCTGCGGCCTTGCCGGCGGCGTCTAGCTTGAGCGCGGCCAGTGCCTCCATCGCGTCGAGCGAATAGAGAACGTCCATCGCGCCCCGCATGTAGTCCTTGACGTCGGCGGGATCCGAGAACCGGCGCGGGCTGGCGTTTTGCAGTCGGTTGGCGCCCAGCTCGTAGGCGGTGTTCAGGTTGAAGAACGGCGCGTACTGGGAGGTCCCAGGGGTGTTGTCCTCGGTCTCGTACAGGCCGCGCGCGTAGGTCTCGTGGCCCACGTCGGCCCGCCGCTTCAGGCCGTTGAACCACACGATCTGGTCGTAGATGTGGGTGAGCTCGTGGGTGTAGGTGTTGACGCCCTTGCGGGTGAGGGCCTCTGAGAGCCAGTAGCGGATGTCGGTGCCCTCTGCCACGCCGGAGGCGGAGGTGAAGGGCTTGTACTTGTTGAGGGGGACGATGAACTCCCGCACCCCGGGGTCGGTGGCCTCCCCGTACTCGGGCGACCAGCGCTTGGACGCCGTGTTGCCGGTGGAGGGGGCACGCTTCAGGGTGTCGTAGGAGACCACGTGGGCGGTGTTGCGGTAGTCGTTCTTGGTGGTGCTCATCCGCTCCCAAAAGGCCCAGAACGCAGTCTGCTCGGTCAGGGCTCGCTCCAGGGTGGCGTCGAACTGGGCGGAGGGGCCGCCGTAGGTGGAGGTCAGGCCGTAGGAGAGCGTCTCGGTTATGTTGCCGACGTAGACGCTGGGGCCGGACAGGGCCAGCAGCACCAGCAGGTGGTCGTCGAGGTTCGGGTCGCCGGCGTACTTCGCCCACAGCGGGGTGGGGGCCTTGTCTACGATGACGGCCTTTGAGGTCTGCTTCAGCCAGTCGTTGGGGGAGAGACCGGGGGCGTGCTGGGTGAGCTGTCCCTCGACGAAGGCGCTGATGGAGGCCGCCCCGGTCATGGCCGCGAGGAACCGCTTGTAGGCCGCGGCGGATTGGTAGCCGCGCAGCCATTCGTAGCCCGCGGTGCCGATGCTGTTGGCGACGTTGATGATGCTGGCGGCGTGGGGGCCGTCCAGCATGCGCTCCAGCGCGCTCTTGCCGGCCAGGTTGAAGCCGTAGTAGTGGTTCAGGTAGGTCTCAGTCCCAACAGGATCGTGGACTTGTTGTTCCGCAGGAAGGTGGCGTCGATTCCGCGCGGCTGGGCGATGCCGATCAGTCGGGGCATCTGGGTATCGAGCCCGGCCTTTAGGCGGGAAAAGGAGTCGGCCAGGTTTAGCTGCGCCATGTACTTTTCGTAGACGCGGGCCTCTACCTGCGCCTCCGTGGGTTCTTTGCCCAGTTCCTTTCGCAACGCGATGCGGGCGTTGATCGGGTCCAGCGCGCGAATTCGGGGCTTGCTGGCCTTCACCACGTCCACGTACGTCAGTGCGTGAAATTCGCTCTTGACCTGGTCCCACGTCGACGCGGCAGAGGCGCTGTTTGCGGGGGCCGCGATCGCCGTGGCGGATAGGCCGGTCCCGGCCAGGATGAGTGCCAGCACGGTTGCGGCGGCGGCAAGCGCGGCGCGGAGGGGCGCCCTGCGGGGTTCACAGGTTTTGTTGTGTTTGGGTGACAAACCACTGTCATTCCTATTCTTGGTTTTCGCACAAGGCGATAGACACTTTTGGGGAGAATATTACGATCGGTTCACCCGCCAATCCCCACCTGAGAGGCCCCTCCGACGCGTCTCACACTCCGCGCGGGCACGCCCGCCACGAGGTCGGCAGTATCGCCACCGCGCGCCGTGATAGCCGAGCGCCAAAGAGCGGCGGGAAAACGCGCGACGGCCGGCCGCCCCCAAACGCGCCCGGCGCGGTGCCGGCGTAATGAAGAGACGGGCGACGTGGGCAGCGTCGTGCAAAATGCTCGCCCACCGCGCAAAGGCACCCGCAGCGCTCGACCGGCAAAAGCAAAAGCCTTGCCTGCCAAATGACCCGTTTGAGGCGCGGCAAAACGCCTTATGCTGACCGGTATGGCTAAACGCGGGGTACGGGGCGCCAAGTTGGCGTTAATGGCGGCAGTTGCGAGCCTGGCGGTTATCGTGCCGCCTGCGGTGTCGCTGGAGGCCACAACGCTCAATCCACCCAGCACCGCTGCGGGGATGCACGACGCTGCCGTGGCGGCCGCCGCGCCGGTGCACCCCACCCCGGCCGCCACCGCCGATCCCGCCGATCCGCACGACCCGTGGAGCGGCGGGGACGCGGTGACGAATGACGTGGGCCCGGACGACGTTTTGCCGGGCCTGCCGCCCAAGGCACCCGGTGTGTTGCCCGAGCCCCTGCCGGAACCGACGGCCCCGCCCCTGCCCTCGCCCTCGCCCTCGCCCAGCGGCAAGCCAGACCACGGGGAGGGGCCGATCATCGGCATCGGAGACGCCGTGGAGGCGACCTCCCTGGGCGTGGGCGTGGCCGGCGGGAGCGTGAACAGCGCGCTCCAGACCCAGGACGGCACCATCCTGGCCGGGGGCAGGGAAAGCGCGCTCAACATCTTCGCCGCCAGCTTCGCCGCCGGCTCCTGGACCACCAGCGCAACCGGGGTGTGCGCGCAGTGCGGCAACGCCTGGGCCGCCGCGCTCTCCGCCGACGGCACCAAGGCCTACTTCGCCGCCAATTCCCCCAGCAGCCTGTGGGAGCAGGACCTGTCCACCGGCCGGCTGCGCCAGCTCACCCAGGTGCTACCAAACGCCCTGCCCTACCTGGGCCCGGGCAAGATCGGCGCCTTCGACGCCGCCACCGCCCCGGACGGATCGGTCTACCTGGGCTCCTACGGCCGCCTGGACCCACTGGGTGGCATCCCGTTGCCCGGCGCCGTGCTGCGCTACAACCCCGCCACGGACCGCGTCTCCCTGGTGGGCACTCCCCACCCGGGCGCCCTCATGGTGCGCTCCGTGGCCACCGCCCCGGACGGCACACTCTTCGCGGGCACGTCCTCCGGCTCGGCTCGCGCCCGCCTTTTCTTCCTGCGGCCGGGCGGAACGTCGTTCACGGAGATCCCGCTGGGACTGGCCGAGATGGGGGCCTCGTCGGTCTACGACCTGGCGGTGGTTGGCGACCACGTGGTCGGGGGAGCGGGGGAGAACCGTGGTCGCCTGGTCATCGTGGACCGCAACGATCCAGAAAACGGCGGGCGCGTAATCGAGGTCCCCGGCACCACCCACATCGACCTGGTGGCACCGGTGAACCAGAAGCACTTCGTCTTCTCGGCGCGCAGCGAGGGCACCATCTACCTCGGCGACGTCGAAACCGGCCAGTTCAGGGCGCTCGGCACGCCGGTGCACGGCGACGAGACGCGCGGTCTCTTCACCTGGGAACAGGACGGGGCCAGCTACCTGCGGGGCGTGAGCGGATCGGGCATCGTCTGGCAGGTACCCGCGCCCGCAGCAACCGATGTGGCCGGCTGGGAGGCGCTGCGGCCCTGGGCGGCCAGCAGCGTGGTCTCCGCCAGCTTCCAGGACGTGGCAGGAACGGGCGAGCTGCCGGTGCAGGGCGCGGTGGCGGCGGTCGACGACACTGCCCTGGTGGCGGGATCGTGGAAGCTCGGCATTTTCCAAAACGGGGTGCGCAGCGACCACTACATCAGCGGCGAGTTGAAGACGGTGCAGGGCCACCAGGGCGCCTACTACGGCGCCACCTACCCCAACGCGTGGGTGTGGCGCGTGGGCAAGGACGGCCGGGCCGAACTGCTCGCCAAGCTGGACCGCAGGTACCAGTCCCGTCCCTTGTCGATCGATGTCGATGCCTCCGGCATCCTGATCGGCACCCGCGCGAACTACGGCTTCGCGGGCGGGGCCGTGAATTACATCGCGACCAGCCGGAGCGGCGCGCCCAAACCGGTGGTGCACGTGGACCCGCTGGGCAAGGGCTCCATCAACGTCGTCAAGCACCTCAGCCGCACCGACGCGCTCATCGCCAGCTCGGTGCAGGCCGAGGCGGCAAGCGCCCAGGAGGAACGCGCCGAGGTGGCCCGGATCAACAAGGTCACGGGAGAGGTGCGGTGGCGCGCCGAGTTCGACACCAAGGCGTTCATGGGCGCCGCCGTCACGCCCCACGGCATCCTGCTGGCCGCGATCGGCCACAAGACGCTCCTACTGGACCCGGACACGGGCCGGCTCCTGGCCCAGGGCATCGGGCCGCAGACCGGGCGCCTGGTGGAGGTGGGGCAGGACGCGGTGGTCTTCCTGGAGCACCCCTGGCTGGTGCGCATGGAGGTGCGCCCCGGCGGGCGGCTGCTGGCCACGCGCCACCGCCTGCCCCAGAGCGCCCAGGAGATCGTGGAGATCGTGCAGGCCGGGCAGGCCGGCCAGGGCGGGCAGCCGGGTTCGGGCCAGTCGGGTTCCGGGCAGCCGGGCCCGGACCAGAACACGCTGTACGGCATCGAGCGGCGCGGCAGGCTGCTGCGCCTGGAGCTGACCCCGGCGCGCGTCTGGCGCACGGCGGGGCAAGACCGCTACGCCACTGCGGCGGCATTCGTCTCGAGCGAGTCCACGTGGGAGCAGACGGCGGTGATCGCCTCCGGCTCTGACTACCCGGACGCGCTGGCCGCCGCGCCCCTGGCGGCGAAGCTGCGGGCCCCGGTGCTGCTCTCCGCGCAGTCGTACCTACCGGTCGCCACCCGCAGGGCCCTGCAGCGCGGCGGGTTTACCCGGGTGGTGCTGGTGGGCGGGCACAGCTCCATCGGGCCGGCAGTGGAGGCGCAGCTGGCGGCAATGGGAGTGACGGTGGAGCGCCTGGGCGGGCAGTCCCGCTTCCACACCGCCGCGCTGATCGCCGCGCGGGTCTGCCCGGCGCAGAACTGCCCGGCCTTCGTGGTCTCCGGCTCCACCTTCGCCGATGCCCTGTCCGCAGGTGCCGCCGCCAGCAAGACCGGCGGCGTGGTGTTGCTGGCGCAGCGCGGCCTGCCGGGCGGGCAGACCCCGTGGTACACGCACGCCGCCCGGCGCTACGTGGTGGGCGGGCTCGCCGCCTCCCAGCTGGGCACCGCACCGGCAGAGCCCACCGCCGTCTTTGCCGGCCCGGACCGGTTCGCCACCGCCGCGAGCGTGGGCGAGCAGTTCTTCCCCGACGCGGGCACCGCGATGCTGGTGAGCGGCGTGACGTTCCCGGACGCGCTGGCCGCCTCCGGCATCTGCGCCCTGGAGGGTGCGCCCATCGTGCTGGCCACCGCCGACACCCTGCCGCCCGCCACGGCGAGCTACCTGCGGGATTCGGACGTCTGGCGCGTCGAGATCGCCGGGGGCGCCAACTCCGTGACGAGCTACGCGCAAGAGGGCGCTTTCCACGCGGTGTCCAACTGACACGCGTCACTTCCCAATAGGTCGGCGCGCCCAGGCCGGTTCGCATAGAGTAGAGCGCGGTAGAACTGAAGAGGATGGGACCAGGTAAGGAGCGGCGATGAGCCACGGACAAGACAAGAACAACGGCGGGCGCGATCGCTCCTGGCAGGCTGGTTCCAGCCGTTTCAACCGGGCCTCCGGGCCGCAGCGCTCGGAGAGCGGCGCGCCGCGCGGTGAGCGGCGCGACTTCGACCGCCGCGACGGTGAGCGTCGTTCCTTTGACCGCGATGGTGGCCGACGTTCCTTCGATCGCTCCGAGCGCGGCTGGGGCCGCGATGGTGAGCGCCGTGACTTCGACCGGGGTGGGCGTGGCTTTGAGCGCCGCGACGGTGAGCGTCGTGACTTCGACCGTGGCGGCGAGCGCCGCTCCTTTGACCGTTCCGAGGGTGGGCGTGGCCCGCGTCAGGGCTGGGGCCGCGATGGTGAGCGCCGTGACTTCGACCGTGGCGGCGAGCGCCGCTCCTTTGACCGTTCCGAGGGTGGGCGTGGCCCGCGCCAGGGCTGGGGCCGCGATGGTGAGCGCCGTGACTTCGACCGGGGTGGGCGCGGCTTTGAGCGCCGGGATGGCGAGCGTCGTTCCTTTGACCGCGATGGTGGCCGACGTTCCTTCGATCGCTCCGAGCGCGGCTGGGGCCGCGATGGTGAGCGCCGTGACTTCGACCGGGGTGGGCGCGGCTTTGACCGCCGCGACGGTGAGCGTCGTTCCTTTGACCGCGATGGTGGGCGCGGGCCGCGCCAGGGTTGGGGCCGCGACGGCGAGCGCCGCTCCTTTGACCGCTCCGAGCGCGGCTGGGGCCGCGATGGTGAGCGCCGTGACTTCGACCGTGGCGGCGAGCGCCGCTCCTTTGACCGTTCCGAGGGTGGGCGTGGCCCGCGCCAGGGCTGGGGCCGCGACTTCGACGGTGACGCGCGTGAGGTGCGCACGGAGCGCGACAAGTTCGCCGCCCGCCAGGCGGAGCGCTCCCAGCGCGAGGGCGGCATGGACGCCGACCAGCGGGGCCAGGACTCCCAGCGCCAGGCGCCGGCCCAGGGCCTCTACTCCGGCCCGGAGTTCCCGGCCGACGTCACCGACAAGCTGCTGGACCGCCCCACCCGCATGCGCCTGCGCACGCTGTCCGAGCGCAGCGCCGAGGTGGTCGCCAAGCACCTGGTGATGGTGCAGCGCCACCTGGCCACCGACCCGGAGCTGGCCTGGGCCCACGCGGAGGCCGCCGTGCGCAACGCGGGCCGGGTGGACGTGGTGCGGGAGGCCGCCGCGCTGGCCGCCTACGCCTCGGGCCGCTTCAGCGACACGCTGCGGGAGGTGCGCGCGCTGCGCCGCCTCTCGGGCCGCCACGTCCACATCGCCATCGAGGCCGACTCCGAGCGCGCCCTGGGCCGCCCCGAGAAGGCACTGGAGATCATCGCGGGCGCCGAGCGCTACTCGATGGACGTCATCGAACGCGCCGAGCTGGCCATGGTGGCCTCCGGCGTGCGCGCCGACCTGGGCCAGTTCGACGCCGCCCTGCTGGTGGTGGAGCAGGCCCTGGAGGGTCTGCAGCTGGACGAGGAGACCATGCTGCGCCTGCAGTCCGTGCGCGCCGACCGGCTGCGCGACCTCGGCCGGGACGACGAGGCCGACGCGCTGGTGGAGCAGTACAACCTGCACGAGCTCGAGGAAGAGGACGTCGAGGTCTACGACGCCGAGGAGGACTTCGACGAGTCCGCTGCGGCGCAGGATGAGGCAGACGAAGCTGACGCCGCCGCCGCCGACGCCGCCGACGGCGAGGAGACCGGCGCGGAGCTCGACGGTGCCGAGCTGGACGGTGCCGATGAGCTGGATGGTGCCGATGAGCTGGATGGTGCCGATGAGCTGGATGGTGGGGACGCGGAGCTGGCCGCAGCGGCGCAGGAGCTCGTGAGCGAGTTGGCGGCAGAGGCGGGCGGCGAGCCGGCCGACGCCGACGATGCCGCGCTGCTGGCCCAGGCACAGAACTACGACGTGGAGGCCGAGGTGGACGAGCTGCTGGCCGAGGTCGAGGCCGAGGCCGCCGCCGAGGCGGACCAGCTCGCCGAGGAGGCAACGAAGGAAGCCCGGGCCGGCAAGGCACCTGCGGGCACCGAGGCGGGCGAACAGGAGGACCTGTTCGACGTCGGGGCCCTGGAGTCCGAGGAGGAGAAGTGAGCGGCGCGCCGGAGTACCGCCCCGGCGTGCTGCTGGGCTGCCAGGTGCCGCTAAGCGAGGCCTACCAGGTGGCGCTGCTGGACCTGGACGGGGTCTGCTACGCCGGCAAGCTGCCGATCGACTTCGCCGCAGAGGGCATCAACGCCGCGCGGGCGTCAACACCTACACCCACGAGCTCACCCACATCTACGACCAGATCGTGTGGTTCGACGGCCTGAAGCGGCGGGCCGACGTGGGCCACGAGACCTACGCGCGCGGCCTGTACGAGACCGAGGACAACACCCCTGGGACCTCCCAGTACGCGCCGTTCTTCAACCTGAACACCGCCTACGAGCTGGGCGCCAACCGACTGCAAAACGCCAGCCCGCGCCGGTTCTCGGATCCCGCCGACGTCAAGGACTACATGCGGGGCGCGATGGACGTTCTCTATTCGCTCGACGCGATGGAGGCACTGGCCGCGCTCAAGCCAAGACGCCGCCCGGCAAGGCCGCAGCGTTCAACAAGATCGTCCAGGTGGCCGATCCCGGGCACACCACCACGGTGGACTCCTTCCAGCGCCTGCCCCAGGAGGAGGCCGCTGCGATCACCACGCTGGACCAGGTGGTGGATGCCGGGCTGGTTTCCGGGCGCATGATGCCAAAGGGGCTGGAGGTCTTCACCACCGTCCCCCACAACGAGTACGTGGTGGCGCCGTTGTTCGAGTGAAGCGGCGCACGAAAAACGTCTATGGGTCCCAAGACTACGTTATCATGTCTACCTTCGT
>NZ_JBZXJM010000030.1:0-28528 GCF_058725725.1 Buchananella sp. 103232
GTTCGAAACCCCAACTCGACGTTCGAAGCCCCAACTAGACGTTCGATGCCTCAACTCGACGAAAGACCAGCCCAAACGTCGAGCCGAAGACCCAAACGTCGAGACGAAGGGGCAAACGTCTAGTTGACAGGGGGACCCGCGCAGCGCCGGTGGGAGGTCATCAAACAAGCCAGCCAGAGCCACTCCACCCGGAACGTGAAACTCGACGTTCGACACCCCAACTAGACGTTCGATGCCGCAACTCGACGAAAACCCGGCCCAAACGTCTAGCTGAAGGGCCAAACGTCGAGCTGAAAAGCCGAACGTCGAGCTGAAGAGCCGAACGTCGAGTTGACAGGGGGACCGACGCACCAAGCCGGGAGCGCGTCATCAACTAAGGCAGCCAGGGGCGCCACACACGGAGCGTGAACCTCGACGCTCGAAACCCCAACTCGACGTTCGAAACCCCAACTCGACGTTCGATGCCGCAACTCGACGAAAACCCGGCCCAAGCGTCTAGCTGAAGACCCAAACGTCGAGCTGAAGACCCAAACGTCGAGCTGAAGACGCAAACGTCGAGACGAAGTGGCAAACGTCGAGCCGAAGACCCAAACGTCGAGACCACCGAGAGGGCGGGCCAGCCATAAGCGGCCCAGCCATAAGCTGCCCAGCCATGAGCTGCCCAGCCATGAAGTAGCTTTCTCAGCACGCACCCCCCGGCCACCATTTCGCGGGCAATTCCGTCGCGTGCCGCTGTAACCGACCCTTGCCGGAACGTACAGAAAGGGGCCGCTGGCCGCGCGGTAGGCTGTGCATGGCTTCGAACAGAAGGGTGCAAGGTGGCGGTCAACAAGCAGCAGGTGCGGGCATTCGTGGAGCGCTGGGACGGCCAGGGTTACGAAAAGGGCGACACGCACAAGTTTTGGCTAGAGCTGCTTGCGGCGATCGGCTACCAGCACGCCACCGAGGTGAAGTTCGAGCATCGGCTACCCAACGGCGGTTTCGTGGACGTGTGGCTGCGGGACGCGAGCGTGCTCGTGGAGCAAAAGGGCATGAACGTCGACCTCAACAAGGCCGAACTGCGACAGGGCGAGCTGAAGACGCCGCTTGTCCAGGCGCTTGATTACGTGGACAACATGCCGCGTGTGGAGCAGCCGCGCTACGTGGTCACCTGCAACTTCGGCACGTTCCGTGTGTACGACCGCGACAAGCACGCGAAAGCCGACCTGGCGGCCAACGCCTTCGAGTTCAGCCTGCGGGAGTTGGCTGAGCACCCGGAGTACCTGGCGTTCATTCTGGACCCGGCCAACAGTCGCCTGGAGAAGGAGAAGCAGGTCTCCATCCAGGCTGGTGCCCTGATTGGCAGGCTTTACGACCAGATGCGCCAGGGCTACCTGGACGCCGATTCGCCTGAGACGATGCACGCGCTGAACGTGCTGTGCGTGCGGCTCGTGTTTTGCCTGTTTTGCGAGGACGCGGACCTGTTCCCGAAGGACGCCTTTCACCAGTTTTTGCGCGACGTTCCGCCGGCCCACGTGCGCACGCAGCTCAAGCGGCTATTTGCCGCCTTGAACACGGACATCCCGGACCGCGACCAGTACGACCTGGACCTGAAGCCCTTCCCTTACGTGAACGGTGGTCTATTCCGCGAGGACACGGAAATTCCCAACTTCACGCCGGAGATGAAGGACTTCCTGTTGGAGCAGGTGTCTGGCCCGGTGGACTGGTCCAAGATTTCGCCCACGATCTTTGGTGGCATTTTTGAGTCGACGCTCAACCCGGTGACTCGGCGGGCTGGCGGCATGCACTACACGAGCCCGCGCAACATTCACCGGGTGATCGACCCGCTCTTCATGGATGAGCTGTACGCCGAGTTCAACGCCATTCGGACGGAGGAGGGGCAGACGCCGCGCGCAAAGAAGAACCGGCTGAAGCGTTTTCACAAGAAGCTGTGCGGGCTGACGTTCTTTGATCCGGCCTGTGGGAGCGGTAACTTCCTCACCGAGACGTACCTGTGCCTGCGTGCGTTGGAGGATGAGATTCTGCACGAGCTCATGGACGGGCAGGCTGGTTTCACTTTCGCGGACGAGGCTTTGGATGGGGACCGCGTCTCGCTCAACCAGTTCTACGGGATTGAGATCAACGATTTCGCGGTGACGGTTGCCGAGACGGCGTTGTGGATTTCGCGGCTGAAGGCCAACGGCGATTCGGAGATGCTCTACGACATCGCCTCTAAGGACTTCCCCCTGGTGGAGCGGCCGAACATCCTGCACGCCAACGCGCTGCGGGTGGACTGGAACGACGTTCTGCCGGCCGAGCGTTGTGACTACGTCATGGGCAACCCGCCGTTCGCAGGTGCGCGTCTGATGACCAAGGAGCAAAAGCAAGACGTTACCGACACCTGGGGGCCGCGGTCGGGGAACTTGGACTATGTGACGTGCTGGTTCAAGAAGGCGAGCGACTACCTTGGTGCGGTAGACGCCGCCAAGTTTGCGTTCGTATCTACTAACTCGATTGTTCAGGGCGAGCCGGTAGCTACCATGTTTGACCCTATCATGGGGGCCGGATGGAAGATTTCCTTTGCTCACCAGTCCTTCCCCTGGACCACGGAGTCGGCGGGTGCAGCGGCAGTCCACTGCGTGATAGTCGGATTCAGCAGGCAAAGGGCAACCGCGCCTAGGCTGTTCACATACGGCGTGGGCAACAATGAGGCAGTGGAGATCAGCGCTACCAACATAAACGCGTACCTGATGGACTCTGCATCGGTAAACGTGCAGTCACGGACGAAGCCGGTTTCTACAGCCCTTCCCGCAGTCAGTTTCGGTTCAATGGCAAATCCGACGGCACCTTTTGTGGTTTCCGTTGATGATCTTGACGAGGTAAGGAGCGACGCGATCGCGTCAAAGTACCTTCACAGGTTCGTGGGATCAGAGGAGTTGATCCATTCGAAGGAACGATGGTGCTACTGGCTGGACACGGAGGCGTTCGAGCCGGCTGACATCACCGCTAGCCGTCACCTGCAGGCGCTGACAAATGCGGTACGTGAGAAGCGGCTGAGCTCGAAGCGTGCGGCAACGGCAGCGTTGGCAGAAATCCCGCACCTGTTCGCGGAACGCCGGCAACCTGAGCTTTCATACGTATGTATTCCGAAGGTGGCAAGCGAGAACCGTGCTTATTTCACTGCGGACTACCTAGGTCCAGAGGTGATCGCGTCCGATCTGGTGTTCACCTGCCCGGACGAGGACGGTTTCGTCTTTGCGATCGTGAGCTCGTCCATGTTCATCACCTGGCAGAAGACCGTCGGTGGCCGCTTGAAGTCGGACGTGCGCTTCTCTAACACGCTTGTCTGGAACAACCTCCCGCTGCCGCCTGTGGCGCCGGAACTGCGCGCGCAGATCATCGCGGCGGGCAAGGCCGTGCTCGCCGCCCGCGCGCTGCACCCGGAGCGCTCCCTGGCCAAGCACTACGAGCCCGGCAAGCTCTCCCCGGAGCTCCAAGCCGCCCACGACGCCCTAGACCTGCTGGTGGACAAGGCGTTCGGCGCGCAGCACCCGCTCGCCGATAACACCGAGCGCCTGCAGGTGCTGTTCGCCCGCTACAGCGAACTCACCGCCGCGCCAGCCTGAACTGCTCAACGCAGTAGCCGCCTTGCACAATTGTTTGCGCGCAGTTGCCGGTCTGGGGCAGGCGCGCGGCACTGCCCACCACCGATAGTCCCAAGGACCCAATGAGCTACGACTACGACGACGCCCACCTGGCAGCGATCTACGATCACGACAACCCCTCCGGGGACGACCACGCCTTCTATCGGGCCCTGGTCGATGAGTTAGGCGCGCGCACCGTCGTAGACCTGGGCTGCGGCACCGGCCTCCTCACGGCGCAGCTGGTAGACCCCGGCAACGCCAAGAGCGTCGGCGAATCGGGGCAGTCAGTTCTCGCACGGCGCGTGGTGGGGATCGACCCGGCCCAGGCGATGCTCGACGTTGCCCGCAGCCAGCCGCACGGCGACCAAGTGGAGTGGGTGTGCGGCACCAGCGCCGCGCTGCGGCGGCTGGATCTGCGGGCCGACCTCGTGCTCATGACAGGCAACGTCGCCATGCACATCCTGGGCGAGGAATGGCCGGCCACGTTGCGCGACGTCGCCCAAGCGCTGGCCCCCGGCGGCACGCTCGCCTTCGAGACACGCAACCCCGAGGCTCGGGCCTGGCTCGAATGGAACGGAGCGGAAACCGTGCGGGATACCCCCATCGGCCCGCTGAAGGAAACCTGGCGGACGGAGCTGCCCGACTCCGCCGGCGTAGTGACCATGCACCTGGAAAACCTGTTCCTGGCAGACGGCTACGACGCCTCCTTCACCCAACGGCTCCAGTTTCGCAGCTTTGACCAAGTGGTAGGGGACCTGCGGTGCGTGGGCCTGGAACTGGTGGCCTGCCACCGGGACTGGGAAAGAACTCCCTTCACAGGTGGGCAGGACCAGCCGCTCATGGTGTTCGTAGCCCAAAGGCCGCTCGACGAGTAACCCGGGCGCTGGGTGCGTTGGTGTGTTTGTGGGCGGGTGGCACGGAGCGTACAAGTGTGCGGTTGGGGTACGTATGACCGGCCGGTGCCGCGCCCCCAAGCGGTCGGATGTACCCCGCACTCGCATTTGTGACTCTGGGGGCTGGGAGGGGGCGTAGCGGGGCGCTGGGGCTGCTCGTAGGCAGCGTTGGGCGGGCGCGGGCAGAGCCAAGGGCCGCGCGCTCCGAAACGAGATCGATGACGGTCCAGCGCCGCCTTTCCACTAGCCGCCACGCATGGCTGCAATTGCGAAGTGGTAGTGGACACAGACGGTTGCCAAACGTCGGGATTCTGCGCGAGCCGAGCGTGCCGGTGAGAACATGGTCTGCATGTCAAACTACGGAACGGCTGGCGCAACCGGCCAGCGGAACATGGTCATTCTTGTAACGGCACTTGTGAGCGTCATTGCTGTGGCACTGGCGTGGGTTTTCTTTTTCCGGAGTGGGGAGGACAACGCGGGCGAGGATGCGGCAGCGACGAGCGCGCAGACCGACTCCGCAGGCACCGACGGCGCCGCCTCCGGCGAGGGGCAGAACGACGCGGCAGCGGTTGGAAACGGCGGAGAGCTGAACGACGCCTCCATCGAGGTGCCCCGCAGGTGCTTCGAAGCGACGCTGATGGAACGCTACGGGGAGTACAACCAAGAACCGGTCAGCTTCAAGGCGGGTGTTGCTACTTCTGACGAGCCGAACACCGGCAAGATCACGATCAAGTCTGTGCAGAGCGGCTACCACGCTGAGGAAGAAGGCGAACTGACCGTCGTGCAGTTCGAGTGCACCCCCAAGTACGACGAGCCCTTCGAATCCCTTGGTCTCTACTCCAAGGACGGGAAGTACCTGGATGGAGTCGAGTGGGGCGGCACCACCCTGCCCGAGCTCGACTACGGGACCAAGACCTTCGCAGACGTAAAGGCGGAGGAGGACGCCTTCTACGCCACGGTGAAGGAGATTGGCGTGGCGGGGGACGACGTTGCCGCCGGCGGTCCGCGCACCGGCGTGGCCCACTTCCGGTTTGAATTCAGCGACACGTATAACACGGTGCGAGTCACGGAGGCCCGCTACGAGATCAGCGGTGGTGAGGTGACGGCCCCCGAGGTGGACGACGCCATCGACCTTTTCGAGGCGCTTCGAGACGGGGATGACGCCGCCGCCCTCGAACACATGACCAAGGAACAGCTAGACGAGGTCAAGACCGGCTGCGTGGGCGGCTGCGACGACCCGAAGCACAAGAAGTACTCCGAGGTCTTCCTGCAGAAGGACGCCGGCATTGCCGAGTGTTTCTTGGCCGCGCCCAAGGGCTTCGTGTACTACGAGAGCATTGACGGCTTCGAATTCGTTGGCGGGGAGCCCGAGTTCAAGCCGGGGCAGTTCTTCTGCCCTATCCAGCTGCCGAGCGATGAGGAGCACACCTGGGAGCGCCTGCTTCTGGTCCAGCCTGACGACGCGGGTTCGTTCGAGTTCGTGTCGCTAGTCAAGACTAGCAAGTAGGCAAGAAGCGGGCGGGGTGGTGAGTAGATACTCACCGCCCCGCCCGCTTTTGTCACGCGCACCTGCGGCGAACCACGCTAGCGGGGCCTCGACGCACCGGCTGGCCCGGACGGGCCTGCGGGCCGGGCCTCGAGGGTCACGCCCCTAAGAGCGGGTTGGCACCGAGCGTACAAGTGTGCGGTTGGGGTACGTATGACCGGTCGGTGCCGCGCCCCCAAGCGGTCGGATGTATCCCGTACTCGCATTTGTGACTCTGGGGGCTGCGAGGGGGCGTAGGGAGGCGCTGGGTGCGTTGGTGTGGCTGTGGGCGGTGGCACCGAGCGTACAAGTGTGCGGTTGGGGTACATGTGACCGGTCGGTGCCGCGCCCCCAAGCGGTCGGATGTACCCCGTACTCGCATTTGTGACCCTGGGGCCTGCGAGGGGGCGTAGGGAGGGGCTGGGAGGGGGAGTAGCGGGGCGCTGGGAGGGGCCGTCGTGGAGAGAGGCGAGGGGCCGTATCGGGGCGCCGGGCGTGCCCGGAGCCGGAGCCGGAGCAGGGCCTGTTCGTAGCTGACGAAGTGCGTGCGCGGGCAAAAGCTAAGGGCCGCTGGGCGCCGCCGAACGGCGGCCCACAGCGGCCCTACAGCCAGCGCCCCGGACCTAGATCCAGGACTGGAACCACATGCGCTCGTACCACTCGTGGTGGGGGATGTAGTCGCCCACGTAGATGGGCCAGAAGTAGACCCCGAGAGCCAGCACCAGCGCGGTGACCACGCTCAGGGCCACCAACGTGCGCCGCTCCGTCCCCAGGAAGGACGCCTTGACGCGCTCCAGGGCCTCGGCCCAACTCTCGGAGCCAGCCTCCGGCTCGACCGCCACCGCGCCGGCTACAGCCGCGCCGGCCGGCACCGCACGGTCGCGCGCCTTCGCGCCGCCACCGGCCTTACCGGCACCGGTCCTACCGCCACTGGCCTTTGCGCCGGCCCTAGGCGTTGCCGCCACGGCAACCTCGCCGCCTACCTCAGCGTGCGCGCTCACCTCAGCGCGCGCACCGGCCCCGGCGTCACCAGCCTCGCCGGCGCCCTCGGCCTCGCCCTCCGCATCGGCCCCGCCCTCCGCGTCGGCCTCGCTCTGAGTGGCAAGCGCGGCGGCCTCGCGTTCGGCGGCCTCGTAGGCGAGCTCGGCGGCGGCAGCGTCGTCGGCCGATCGCCGCAACTGGAAAATGTGCCCAGGCAACCAGATGGCGTAAAGCAGGGCGAACACCACGAACGGGGAGAACACGACGGTGTAGAAGGTGAAGATGGTGCGCTCGGTGTACTGGAACCACGGCACGTACAGGCCCAGGTAGCCGGCCAGCACCAGCCAGGCGCGCCAATCCAGGCGCCACAGGGCCCCGTAGAGCACCACGGCCAGGGCCAGGAAGCCCAGCCACCAGATCGCCGGGTTACCGACGGACAAGATGGCCTCCACGCAGTTGTCGCTCCCGCAGGAGGCGCCGCCCCGGTGGGAGAAGTCGGTGGGCCAGTAGAAGCTGGTCGGTCGGGTCTGCAGCAGCCAGCCGGAGGGCTGGGACATGTAGGAGTGCTCGGAGGAGACACCGACGTGGAAGTCGTAGGCGGCCTTGTGGTAGTCCAGCAGGTCCTGCAGGCCCAGCGGCAGCCAGGACGGCGTCCACGGCACGCGGCCCTCCGCCAGCTCGGTGGCGGCCCAGCCGCGCTTGTACCCGCCGGGGGTGGCCAGCCAGGACCACCAGGAGGCCACGTAGGTCACCAGCGCCAGGCCCACCATCGCGAAGAACGCCGGGATCGCGCCGCGCACCAGGGACTGCAGCGCCCACTTCGGGCTGCCGGCCAGCTGGCGGGCGGAGGCGTCCCACACCACCACCAGGATGCCGGCCACCGCCAGCATGTACAGGCCGGACCACTTCACGCCCGTGGCCAGGCCGAACGCCACGCCGGCCCCGAGCAGCCACCAGCGCACCCCGGTGCGGGCCACGATGCCGTGCCCGTGCCGCTTGCCGCCGGCGCGCACCGCCAGGTCGCGGGCCATGTGGGCGCGCATCGACTGGCGGTCCACGAAGACCAGACACATGGCCACGACCACCCAGAACGTCAGGAAGATGTCCAGCAGCGCGGTGCGCGACTGCACCAGGTGCTGGCCCTCCACGGCCAGGAACAGGCCGGCCGCCATGCCGAAGGCCGCGTTGTTGAGCACGCGCCCGACCAGCCAGGCCAGCAGGATCACGGTCAGCGTCCCGAAGAACGCGGAGGAGATGCGCCACCCGAACCCGGTCTCGGGGCCGAATAGGCGCATGCCCATGGCGATCATCCACTTGCCCACGTGGGGGTGCACCACGAATGCGCCGTTGGTGGTCATGGCGGAGTAGTCGCCGGCCTCGAAGAGGTCGTTGACGTTGTCCCCGCTCCAGTCCGCCTCGTAGCCGAGCGTCATGAGGGCGTAGGCGTCCTTGACGTAGTACGTCTCGTCAAAGACCAGCTTTTGCGGGTGGGCCAGGTGGACCACGCGCAGGATGAACGCGAACACGCCCACTAGGGCCGGGATGATCCACGCGGCCAGGCGGTCCTTCGCGCTCTCCACGGTCCCCAGCCCCAGGCGGGTGCGCCAGTACACCTCCTCCACGCGCTGAGAAGCGGTCAGCTCGGCGCGGCGGCTGCCCGCGCTGCGCCCCGATCGTGTCTTGGCCGCGCTGGGCTTGGCCTTGGTGCGCGCGGGGGTGCGCGTCCGGCCGGCGGCGTTGGTGGCAGTGGCATTCACGCCCGCAAGCATACGATGGAGCCAAATTATTGGGAGGTAGCCGTGCTTGAACGTGTCAATGACCGCGTCGATTTGGATCCGGTGGACGACGCTGCCGCCCCCGCCGCCCCCACGCTCTGGCCGCTGCGCGCCGGGGTGATCACCCTGGCGGCCACCCCGATCGGGAACGTGGGGGACGCCTCCGCCCGGCTGGTGAGCGCCCTTAAGCAGGCTGACGTGATCGCGGCGGAGGACACGCGCCGCACCGTGGATCTGCTGCGCCGCCTGGGGGTGCGCGCCCCGGGCCGGCTGACCGCCTTTCACGAGCACAACGAGGACGCCAAGGCCCCGGCGCTGCTGGAGGCCGCCCGGGCGGGGCAGCGCGTGCTGCTGGTGACGGACGCGGGCATGCCGTCGGTGAGCGACCCGGGCTACCGGCTGGTGGCGCTGGCCGCCGCGCAGGGCGTGGAGGTGACGGTGATCCCGGGGCCGTCTGCGGTGCTGACCGCGCTGGCGATCTCCGGGCTGGCCTCCGACCGCTTCTGCTTCGAGGGATTCCTGCCCCGCAAGGAGGGGGAGAGGGCCCGCCGCCTGGCCCAGCTGGCGACCGAGGAGCGCACCCTGGTCTTCTTCGAGAGCCCGCACCGCGTGGCCGCGACCCTGGCCGCCCTGGCGCAGGCCTTTGGGGGCGAGCGGGCGGCCGCGCTGTGCCGCGAACTGACCAAGACCTACGAGGAAGTGGTGCGCGCGCCCCTGGGGGAGCTGGCCGAGCGCTTTGCCGACGGCGCTCGCGGCGAGGTGGCGCTGGTGGTGGCCGGCGCACCCGCCCAAGTGGCCGACGCTGCCGCCCTGGTGGGCAAAGTCAGCGCCCTGGTTGAGGCCGGCGCCAGGCTCAAGCCCGCCGTCGCGGAGGTGGCCGCCGCCCACGGGGTCTCCAAGCGCGAGCTCTACGAGGCCGCACTGGCCGCCCGCAGCTAGGACGGCGCTGGTGCACAGAGCGGGCGGGGTTTGGGAGGCGCGGGCGCGGCAACGTCGGCCAACTGGCTCACCACGCCACTGCAAGGGGCGGGCGCGCCGTTCGATAGGATTGCGGGCATGACTCGCGTACTTTCCGCCGTGGCTTGGCCCTACGCCAACGGACCGCGGCACATTGGCCACGTCGCCGGATTCGGCGTTCCCTCCGACGTCTTCTCCCGCTACATGCGCATGGCGGGCCACGACGTCCTCATGGTCTCCGGTACCGACGAGCACGGCACGCCCATCCTGGTGGCGGCCGACCAGCAGGGCATCACCGCCCGCGAGCTGGCCGACAAGAACAACCGGATCATCGCCGAGGACCTGGTGGCCTTAGGCCTTTCCTACGACCTGTTCACCCGCACCACCACCGGCAACCACTACCAGGTGGTGCGCGCCATGTTCGAGACGGTGCGGGACAACGGTTACATGATCAAGCGCACCATGGGCGCGGCGATCTCCCCGTCCACCGGGCGCACCCTGCCCGACCGCTACATCGAGGGCACCTGCCCGCTGTGCGGCTACGGCGAGGCCCGCGGCGACCAGTGCGACAACTGCGGCAAGCAGCTGGACCCCACCGACCTGATCGACCCGAAGTCCAAGGTCAACGGCGAGCGCCCCGACTTCGTGCAGACCGAGCACTACTTCCTGGACCTGCCGGCGCTGGCCGACGCCCTGTCGGCGTGGCTCGACGAGCGCGAGGCCACCGGCACGTGGCGCCCCAACGTGATCCGCTTCTCCCAGAACATCCTGGAGGAGATCCGCCCGCGCGCCATGACGCGCGACATTGACTGGGGCATCCCGGTGCCTGGCTGGGAGGACCAGCCGAACAAGCGCCTGTACGTGTGGTTCGACGCGGTGATCGGCTACCTGTCCGCCTCCATCGAGTGGGCCCGCCGTAGCGGCGACCCGGAGGCGTGGCGCAAGTGGTGGAACGACCCCGAGAGCCTGTCCTACTACTTCATGGGCAAGGACAACATCGTCTTCCACTCCCAGATCTGGCCCGCCGAGCTGCTGGCCTACAACGGGGGCGGCGACAAGGGCGGTCAGCCCGGCGAGCTGGGCGTGCTCAACCTGCCCACCGAGGTGGTCTCCAGCGAGTTCCTCACCATGGAGGGCAAGCAGTTCTCCACCTCCCGCTCCGTGGTCATCTACGTGCGCGACGTGCTGGCGCGCTACCAGCCCGACGCGCTGCGCTACTTCATCAGCGCCGCCGGCCCGGAGAACCAGGACAGCGACTTCACGTGGGCGGAGTTCGTGCGCCGCACCAACTCCGAGCTGGTGGCCGGCTGGGGCAACCTGGTCAACCGCACCGCCGCGATGATCGCCAAGAACTTCGGGGAGATCCCGGCCTCGGGCGAGCTGGAGCCGATCGACCAGGAGCTGCGCGACGCGATCACCGCCGGCTTCGGGGCCGTCGGTTCGCTGATCGAGGCCCACCGCCAGCGCGCCGCCATCGCGGAGATCATGCGCCTGGTGGGCGAGACCAACAAGTACGTCACCGAGACCGAGCCCTTCCGCCTGAAGGCCCCGGAGCAGCGCCAGCGCCTGGCCACCGTGCTGCACACCCTGGCCCAGAGCGTGGCGGACCTGAACGTGATGATGTCTCCGTTCCTGCCGCACTCCGCCAACGCCATCGACAAGGTGCTGGGCGGGGCAGGCGACCTGGCCCCGATGCCTCGCATCGAGGAGGTGGTGGACCTGGACGTCAGCCGTGAGGACGGTTCCCCGCTGGACTACCCGATCATCACGGGCGACTACAGCAACGTGCGCCGCTGGAAGAGCCAGCCGCTCGCGGTGGGTACCTCGATCGCCAAGCCCACCCCGGTGTTCGTCAAGCTGGACGAGTCCGTCATCGAGGAGGAGCTGGCCCGCATGGCCGGTTAGGCCCGACAGGTCGAGGTTCTGCAAAAGGGGGTGGTGGCCCGCAGCTTTCGCTGCGGGCCACCACCCCCTTTTTTTTGCGTCCGGGGAAGCCCCGGGCTCCCTGCGTGCCGCCGGCCCGCGGTGCCCCGGTGGCCCCTTTGCCAGCGACCGAGCGGCGCCCCGGTGGCGGGGTGTGCCTAGGCCGCGAAGCGGTAGACGCGCTGCGTGTTCTCCTCCAGCTGGGCGCACGCGGCGGCCTCATCCACGCCCCAGCGCTGGGCGATCGCCCGCACCGTCACCGGCATCACGTAGGAGGCATTAGGGCGCCCGCGCAGCGGGTGCGGGGCCAGGTAGGGGGCATCCGTCTCCACCAGCACCAGCTCGCGCGGCAGCCGGTCCAGGGCGGCGCGCGCGTAGTCGTTGGCGTGATAGGTCAGCGGGCCCGCGATGGACGCATACCAGCCGTGCTCCGCCAGCACCTGCGCCATCTGCGCGTCCCCAGAGAAGCAGTGGAACACGGTGCGCTCCGGGGCGCCATCCGCCAGCAGCGTCTCGATCACCTCCGCGTGGGCGTCCCGGTCGTGGATCTGCAGCGGCAAATCCAGCTCCTTGGCCAGCGCGATGTGGGCGCGGAACGCCGCCACCTGCGCCGCCCGCGCCCCCGGCCCGCCTCTAAAGAAGTCCAGCCCGCTCTCACCAATCGCCACCACGTCGGGGTGGCGCGCCGCCTTCGCAACGGCCGACAGGGCGTCGTCCAAATCCACCTCGTGGTGGGGGCGCAACGTCGGGGTCAGGCCGTCGGGAGCGTCGGCCGCCACGTGCCGCAACGCGCCGGCGTGCAACGGCGCCTCGTTCGGGTGAATCGCCACCGCCGCGAACACGCCCGGCAGCCGCGTCAGCGCGCACGCCGCCTCCAGGTCATTCAGCTCGCAGCCCACCGTGACGATCCGGTGCACCCCCACGGCCGCCGCGCGGCGCAACTGCTCCTCCAGGCTGGGCCGCTCGCCCTGCACCTCCGGGATCTCCTCCACCCGAAGCGGCAGGTGCGTGTGGTTATCGGTAACCGGGGCCGCCAGCGGCTCCGGCAGGTCCGGCCAGCGGCGGGACTTCTTGGAAGCAGTCATGGGTAACAGGGTAAGCAAGGCCGTAGGCGGCGCCGCGCACGTGCCGGCGTGATCCTCGCTGGGGGCCGGGCGCTGGGTGCTGGGCGTTGGGTCGGCGCGTGTGCTGTCGGCCTCCGGCATCGCCAACTTCGAGACCTCTCCCAACGCCGGGCCGACCCGTGTGCTGTCGGCCTCCGGTCTTTCCGGTCCGGGAGCGTTCGCCGGGGCGGCGCCGGGTGGTGTTGCGCAAACGGTTGTGGGGTTATCCGACCTTTTGAGCTTTTGCTGGACTGACCCCTGTTTGTTAGACAGTGAGTTTGTAGTGTTGTTGCCGGTAGTTTACCGGACTTGTGTGTAGTTTGCTTACGATTCGTTCTTCGTTCCACCATGTGATGTATTGGCTGATTAGTTCCTCCAGGCTTTCATAGTCGTCGTGGGGGTTTGAGTTGAGGTTTAGTTCGGTTTTCAGGCGGGCGAAGAATGCTTCGGCGGGGGAATTGTCCAAGCAGTTGCCTTTACGAGACATTGACTGGCAAGCGCCTAGGGATTCAATCAGCTCGCGGTAGTCGTATGAGAAGTATTGCCCGCCTTGGTCGGTGTGGATCACTGTCCCGGTCAAGTCTGCTTTTTGGGCATACTGTTTGATCATGTTGGTAACTAGTTGTGTGGTGGCGCTTTTGCCTAGCTGCCAGGCCACGATCTCGTTGTTGTACAGGTCTAGCAAGGGCGAGAAGTAGTACCAGGAGCCCGCCCAGGAAATCTGGGTGATATCAGTGACCAGGCATTTACCGGGCTTGTCGGCATGGAACCGACGTTGGAGACGGTTAGGGATTTTGGCTTGAGTGCCAGCAAACGAACGGTAGTGCTTACGACGCGGGCAGGCCCCCTTCAGTCCGGCCATCCTCATCAGTCTGGCGACCTTCTTGTGGTTGAACACCTGGGGTGGGTAGTTGCCAAAGCCCTGAGCGATCAACGCGGTGATGCGCCGACACCCATAGCGGCCTTGGGCGTAGTCAAAGGCTGCCTTGACTACCTCTAGGTCCGGGTTGGGCTGGTTCGAGCGTTTCCGGGCCCAGTAGTAGGTCGAGCGAGCAAGCCCCACGATCGCGCACAGTCTTGATACCGGGTGTATGGCTTTGAGGGTAGTGACCAAGAGGATCAAGAGCTCTTGCCACGTATCAACCTCATCCCTCAAAGCACAAGATTTTTCCAGCAGCTCCACGTGTAGCGCGTCCAAAGCCTGGCGTTTTTCTTCGTTGGGGGCTTGAGCCTTGGCTGTTTCGATGTGGTGGCGCATTTCTTGCAGCCATTTACCCCAATGCTCGAATCGATATCCTGCTTTCTGGGCGCGGTTAATGCGCTCGTATGCGGCTTTAGCGCTTGTTTCAGGGTCGACCATTTTTCTGTCCTCTAGCCAGCGTCCGAAAATGATCGGGTAAGAACCGGCCGGTAGTCCGTACTCGCGAGTGAGTTTGCCCGCGTTTTCACCAGCAAGCCATCTCATCCCGATCTCGGTCTTTAATTCTACCGGCCAGAAACGCGGCACGCGTTCTTGACGGGCTAGGTCAAAACCGTCACGATCAGCTTCCCGACAAATCCGGCGTGCTGTTTCATACGACACGCCCGCACGCGCAGCACACTGACTAACCCGCAAGCCCTGCTCATACAAATCCAGCACCATCAACCGACGCTGAAAACGCTCCTCTATCGACACAATCCCTCCCAAGACCAGGACTGTCCAACAACAAGGGTTCGGTCCATGCTGCAGTTTTTGTGGGCTTGGTGGACCGATCGAGGGGTTACCCGCTCGGGTAAGCCCTCGAGAGGTTCACTAAGCCCACGATCGGTGGGCCAACCCTACGAGAGGTGCACTAAGCCCTCAATCGCTTGCGCACACCCGCGCCCGAGCCACCAGTTTTGACGCCGAGGTTGGGGCGGAGAGCGCGGGAGATGCTGGATTGGCGCCTGCTGCCTGCGCGCACGGCACCGCCGTCGCTGGCCCATGCTGCCTGCGCGCACTGCGTTTCGGCCGCATCTCCCCGCTGCCTGTGCGTACGGCGGCCGGCTCTACCGCGCCAACATCTTCGGCCGCGAGCACGCCCCGCCGCCCGTCCGGCCTGCCCCGTCGCCTGGGAATAGTCTGGGCGCCGGCGCCCCCGTGTCCCGCTGAAGCGTTGCAATGCCGGGGTAAACACCCTGGCGTGTGCGCAGTGAGCACCGCCACGCGCATGTGAATCGGGCCCAACCGGTAGACAAACTGTGTAACAAACTGGTTACGATCAGCGCGGCCACTTTCCATGAGTGGCCCGGACCCTGCATCACCCGCGTGATGACGCCGGGTGGCCATCCCTCGCGAGACAACCTCGCTGGCCGCCCACGAACAGCAAAGGACAGCATGACCGTCACCGAGCCCAACACCCTGGCCCCCTCCAAGCGCAAGCCGCGCTCCAAGCGCAGCATGATCCAGTGGATTGGCGCGGGTTCCGCCGCCGCCCTCCTGGTGGCCGGTGGGGCAGTGGCCCTGGCCAACTACAAGACCGTCAACATCTCCGTGGACGGCACCAACCAGTCCATCTCCACCTTCTCCGGTGACGTCTCCGGCGCGCTCGCCGCTGCCGGCGTGGCCGTGGGCGAGCACGACCTGGTTGTCCCCGCCCCCTCCGCCGCGCTGAGCTCCGGCGCCACCATCACCATCAAGCGCGCCACCCCGCTCACCCTGGGCGACTCCACCGTGTGGACCACCGAGGGCACCGTGGCCGCCGCTGCCGCCGCCAAGGGTGGCTTGGAGAGCTTCTCCGCCTCCCGCGCCGTGCTGCGTCAGGAGATCGCGGCCCTGCCGCTCGTGGCCGAGGGTGACAAGGTCACCGTCATGGCCGACGGCAAGAAGACCGAGCTCGTGGCCGCCGGTGCCCTGGACATCGAGGGTGTGCTCAAGCAGGCCGGCGTGGAGGTCTCCCCGATCGACCACGTCAAGTCCGCCATCTCCGCTGACGGCGCCGTGACCGTGACCGTGGTGCGCGTGGTGCGCGCCGTGACCGACGCGGAGAGCGAGATCGCCTTCGAGACCGTCGAGGAGCACACCGAGGACCTCTACGAGGACGAGTCCGAGGTGGCCCAGGAGGGCGCCCCCGGCAAGCTGGTCACCCACACCTACACCGAGACCCGCGACGGCAAGGCCGTGGTGAGCGTCAAGACCGGTGAAACCGTGGCCGCTCAGCCCACCAAGAAGATCGTTCGCATCGGTACCAAGGAGCGCCCGGCCGTGCGCCAGCAGGCCAGCGGTGGCTCCCAGGAGAGCGTGAACTACACCGTCGGCGGCGACGTGTGGGCCGCGCTCGCCCAGTGCGAGTCCGGCGGCAACCCGGCCACCAACACCGGCAACGGCTACTACGGCATGTACCAGTTCTCCCTGCCGACCTGGTACTCCGTGGGCGGCACCGGCCTGCCCTCCGAGGCCTCCGCCGCAGAGCAGACCATGCGCGCCCAGATCCTGCAGCAGCGCGCCGGTTGGGGCCAGTGGCCCGCCTGCACCGCGATGCTGGGGCTGCGTTAGACGCGAATCTGCCAAGGTGCGGGCGCGGGAAGTGGAGACGCTTCCCGCGCCCGACCTTTTGTTTCTGCGTTGAAGCGAGGCACGGCGTGGCACGCGCGGTGGCGGGAGGAACGTCGGCCGTCAGAATGTGTCTGATGGTGGCCGACGTCGCCGCCCGGCCGCGCCGCCACCGCCACCGCCCGGTTAGGCTGGGAGCCTATGGAAACTCCCGCTGTGCGCCTACTGGCCCCCGCTGATGTGCGCGAGCTGTGTGCTCGCCTGAACGTGCGCCCCACCAAGACGCTGGGGCAAAACTTTGTGCACGACTCCGGGACGGTGACCAAGATCGTCGCCGCCGGGCATGTGTCCGCCGGCGAGCACGTGCTGGAGGTGGGCCCGGGCCTGGGCTCGCTCACCCTGGCGCTGCTGGGGGCGGGCTCGCGCGTCACGGCCATCGAGATCGACCCGGTGCTGGCCAAGGCGCTGCCTGACACGGTGGCGCAGCGCGCCCCGCAGGCGGTCGGGCAGTTCACCGTGGTGGAGGCCGACGCCCTGTCCATCACCAGCGCGCAGCTGCTGCAGGAACGCGCGCTGGCCGCCGGCTTCGCGGGGGAGTGGAACCAGCCCACGCGCCTGGTGGCCAACCTGCCCTACAACGTGGCCGTCCCGGTGCTGCTGACGCTGCTGGCCGCCCTGCCCTCCCTGAAGGAGGTGCTGGTGATGGTGCAGGCCGAGGTGGCCGAGCGCCTGGCCGCCGCGCCCGGCTCGCGCGTCTACGGGGTGCCCTCCGTGAAGGCCGCCTGGTACGGGGACGCTCACCTGGCCGGTGCAATCGGCCGCAACGTCTTTTGGCCCATCCCCAACGTGGACTCCGCCCTGGTGCGTTTGGTGTGCGGGGCCCCGCCGGCTACCTCCGCCAGCCGCGAGCAGGTGTTTGCCGTGGTGGACGCGGCCTTCGCGCAGCGTCGCAAGACCCTGCGCGCCGCCCTGGGAGCGTTCATCGGTTCCCCGGCGCGCGCCGAGGAGGCCCTGGTGGCCGCCGGCGTGGACCCGCAGGCGCGCGGGGAGAAGCTGACCGTGGCGCAGTTCGCCGCCATCGCCGAGCAGCTTGCCCCCGAGCTGCAGGCCAAGGCGGGCGGCCATGCCGGTGCCCAGCCGGGCGCGGGCAAGTGAGCGCCGAGGCGGTGCGCGGCCAAGGCGTGCCGGTGGGGGGTGTGGGCGCAACGTCGTCCCCCGAGGCGGTGCGCGGCCAAGGCGAGCCGGTGCGGGGCGTGAGCGTGGGCGACCGGGTGGAGGCCCGCGCCCCCGGCAAGGTCAACCTGTACCTGGGCTGCGGCGGGCGCCTGCCCGACGGCTACCACCTGCTGGACACCGTGTTCCTGGCGGTGGACCTGGAGGAGCGCGGAAGCGCCACCCTGCTGGGGACCGAGCCGGTGCGGATTGGCAGCGAGCCCTGGCCGGCAGGGGCGGCAGCGGGCGCGGTCGGTGCACTGCCGAACTGGCTGGAGGTTAGTTTCGCCGGCCAGGGCAGCGAGCAGCTGGCCGTGGACGCCACCAACCTGGTGGTGCGCGCTGCGGTGGCGCTGGCCACCCACCTCGGCTACGCCCTGCCCACCCGCATCGAGGTGGAAAAGCGCGTGCCGATCGCGGCGGGCATGGCCGGTGGTTCGGCCGACGCCGCCCTCACCCTGCGCGCCCTGAACGAGCTGTGGGCCGCCGGGCTGGATTTGGACCAGCTGACCGCGCTGGGCCGCCGCCTGGGCGCCGACGTTCCCTTCGGCCTCGTGGGCGGCCTGGCCCACGCCGGCGCGCGCGGCGACGAACCCGTGGCAATGGCCGCCCTGCCCGGCGCCCCGCAGCTCCACCTGGCCTTCTTCGCCTCCCCGCTGGGGCTTTCCACCCCGGCCGTGTTCGGCGAGTTCGACCGGGCAAGCGAGTTCGACCGGGCAAGCGAGTTCGACCGGGCAAGCGAGTTCGACCGGGCAAACGAGTCTGACCGGGCCAGCGAGGCCACCGGGGTGGACGACGCTGCCGACGCCGCCGCCCCGCGAGTGGCACCCGCCGCGCTGCTGGAGGCCGCCCGCGCCGGGGACGCCGCCGCCCTGGCCGGGCTGATCGCCAACGACCTACAGGCCCCCGCCCTGCGCCTGCGCCCCGAGCTGGAGCGCACCATCGCCGCCGCACACGAGGCCGGGGCGCTGCGCGCATTCGTCTCCGGCTCCGGCCCCACCATCGCCGCGCTGTGCAGCTCGCGCGAGCACGCCGAGCAGGTGGCCGCCGCAGTGACCGCCGCGCTCGGCGAGGACGAGCTGGGCTACCCGCTGCGCGCGGTGGTGGCCTCCGGGCCCGTCCCCGGCGCGAGCGCGACCAGCACCGGCCCTGGCGCCGGCACCGACGTGCCGGGCGGCGCCAGTGTGGCCCTCACCGCCGGCGGCGTCCCCGGCGCCCGCACCCGAATCGACGAGGAGAACTAAGTGGCCCACCTGCTGGGACTGAACGAGGTAGGCATTCACCTGGGCGTCCGGGAGGTCTTTGCGGGCCTGACCCTGGGCCTGGAGGACGGCACCCGCGTCGGCATCTTGGGCCCCAACGGCGCGGGAAAGTCCACGCTGCTGCGCCTGCTGGCGGGCAAGCTGGCCCCGGAGACCGGGCGCGTGACCCTGGCCGGCTCCACCCGCGTGGCCATGCTGGACCAGGGCGACGAGCTGCCGGCAGACGCCCGCGTGGTGGACGTGATCCACCCCGGCAAGGCCGAGCACGAGTGGGCCACCGACGCCCGCATCCGCGACATCCACGCGGGCCTGCTGGATGGGATCGCGCTGGACGCGCGCGTGGGCGAGCTCTCCGGCGGCCAGCGCCGCCGTGTGGCCCTGGCCGCCGTCCTGACCACCGAGGCAGAGGTGCTGATCCTGGACGAGCCCACCAACCACCTGGACGTGGAGGGCGTGGACTGGCTGGCCCGCCACCTGCGCGCTCGCGGTCGGCGGGGCGGGCGGGAGATGGGCGCCCTGGCCGTGGTCACCCACGACCGCTGGTTCCTGGATGCGATCTGCACCCGGGTGTGGGAGGTGGTGCCCTGCATCGACAAGCCGGGCACCCAGATCCCGGGCCGCGTGGAGACGTACGACGGCGGGTATGCCGCCTACATCCTGGAGCGCGCCGAGCGGGCCCGGCGCGCGGCCGTGGCTGAGGAGAAGCGCAACAATCTGCTGCGCAAGGAGCTGGCGTGGCTGCGCCGGGGCGCCCCGGCGCGCACCTCCAAGCCCAAGTTCCGCATCGACGCCGCCAACCAGCTGATCGAGAACGTGCCGCCACCGCGCGACACGGTGGAGCTGATGAAGATGGCCACGGCCCGCCTGGGCAAGGACGTGATCGACCTGGAGAACGTCAGCCTGTCCTACGGGGACAACCAGATCCTGCGAGAGGTCACCTGGCGCCTGGCCCCGGGCGAGCGCGTGGTGGATGCGTGGGCGTCAACGGTGCGGGCAAGACCACGCTGCTGCGCCTGCTGGAGGGCGTGCTGCCGCCCAGCAGCCGGACGGATCAAGCGCGGGCCAAGACCGTCAAGCTGGCCGTGCTGTCCCAGTCCACGCACGAGAACCTGGACGCGGTGGCCCACCTGCGCGTGGTGGACGGCCGTGGCCGAGCGCGGCGCATCCGTGATGGTGGGGGACAAGGAGCTGACGGCCTCCCAGCTGGTGGAGCGCCTGGGCTTCAGCGGCGCGAGCGCGCCTGGACAAGCCCGGTGGGGGAGATCAGCGGTGGCGAGCGCCGCCGCCTGCAGCTCATGCGCCTGCTCATGGACGAACCGAACGTGCTGCTGCTGGACGAGCCCACCAACGACCTGGACACGGACACGCTGGCCGCCATGGAGGACCTGCTGGACGGCTGGCCGGGCACCCTGGTGGTGGTCAGTCACGACCGCTACTTCCTGCAGCGCGTCACCGAGCACCAGGTGGCCCTGCTGGGGGACGGCAGCGTGCGCGACCTGCCCGGCGGCGTGGAGCAGTACCTGGAGATGCGCCAGGCCCAGATCGAGGCCGCCAAGCAGGGGGACGACGTTGCCGCCCGCGCCATTTCCCTGGCTACCCCCGGCGCGGCGGCCGGCACGCAGGAGGCGGCGGGTGACGCTGCGGGCGCCGGTGGGGGCGGCAGGGCGGCAGCGTCGGCCAGCCAGTACACCCCGGCGCAGAAGCACGCGGCCCGCAAGGCGGCGGCGAGCGCCGAGCGGCGGCTGGAGAAGGTGGCCGCGCAGATCGAGCGGGTGCACGCGGACATGGCGACTGCCAGCGCGGATGCGGGCAAGCTGGCCGAGCTGCAGCAGCTCTCGGTGCGGTTGGGCGAGCTGGAGGCGCAGCGCGCGGCCATCGAGGAGGAGTGGCTGGAGGCCCTGGAGGTCGCGGAGGGCTGAGCGGCCAACTGTCGCAGTAAAAACGGTCCAACTGTCGCAATGGAAACGGTCCAACTGTCGCAATGGAAACGGTCCAACTGTCGCAGTGGTGGTACGCTTTCCTTGAAACGCCAGGGAAACGAGGGGGCTATGGAGTATCGCCCGCGCATCATCGACGCAGAGTTAGCTGCAGCGCTGCAGGCCTCCGGGGCAGTCCAGCTGAAGGGGCCTAAGTCCTGACTTGGACCTCTGGTGGTGTTTTTGGGGTGTGGGTGGGGTGTTTTTGTTGTGTTTCCGGGCTTCTTGGTGGGAGTGCGGGTTACTAGCGGCTGGGTAGAGTTGCTGTGGTGAGCCCGTATGTTCGAAAGGTGAGGACGTCCTCGGGGGCTGTGGCCGTGCAGATCATGACCAAGGAGCATGGCCGTCAGGTCGTCTTGGCGCACGTGGGCTCGGCTCACAACGAGGCTGAACTGGCCGTGCTGGTCCGCCTGGCACACGAACGCATGCACGCCGGCCAAGCAGAACTCGATCTGGATGGTGTTTGTACCCCTGAGCGTCAGGGCACCTCGCTGGCAGCGCCAGTAGTTAAAGGCCAGGCCTCACGTTTGTTGTGGGGTGTGTTGGAACAGGCGTGGTACCGCCTGGGATTTTCGGTGGTGGACGACGAAGCATTTCGCCAGCTCGTGTTGGCCCGGCTGGTCGAGCCGGCCTCAAAGGTAGAAACGATCCGGATCCTGGAGGAGTTGGGGATTGCTGCCCCGCATCGCTCCACGATCAAACGTGCACTCAAGCGCTGTCAGGAACGTAATTACCGCAGCAAGATCGCCAAGGCCTGCTACAAGCACGCGTTGGCGCGCGGCACTCTGGCTCTGTGTTTGTACGACGTGACGACCTTGTATTTCGAGGCCCCGAAGGAAGACGAGCTACGCAAGGTCGGCTACTCCAAGGAACGCCGCGTGGACCCGCAAGTCGTGGTCGGCTTGCTCGTTGACTCCACCGGGTTCCCGTTGCAGATTGGCTGTTTCGAGGGCAACAGGGCCGAAACCCGCACACTCTTACCGGTCTTGCAGGAAATGCGTGCTCTGCACGGGGTCAAAGACCTTGTCGTGGTTGCCGATGCAGGCATGCTCTGCGCAGCCAACCTGGATGCCTTGGAAGAGGCGGGTTACGGCTTCATTGTTGGTTCCCGTATCGCCAAGGCTCCCCATGACCTGGCCGACCACTTCCACAGCCACGGCACGTTCATGACCGACGGGCAGATCGTGGAGACAACGACACGAATGGGGAGCAAAACCCGCAGGGTGGTCTACCAGTACTCGCGCAAACGGTTTGTGCGTGACAACACCACAATCACCGCCCAGGAGAACCGTGCCAGGGCGATTCTGGCTGGCCAGACCCGCCCGAAAACAGCCCGATTCCTGAAGAAGACGGGCACCCAGACACGCCTGGATGAGGCCGCTATTCAAAAAGCGCGAGACCTGGCCGGCCTCAAGGGCTACGTCACCAACATCCCAACCACCGTGTTGGACGGCGCGGGCGTGATCAACCAGTACCACCAGTTATGGCACGTGGAACAGTCCTTCCGTATGGCCAAGACCGACCTATCTGCCCGGCCCATGTTCCACCACGTCCGCGAGTCAATCGAGGCCCACCTCACCATCGTCTACACCGCGTTAGCCATCGCCCGTCACCTCCAGGCAGTAACCGGCGTGTCAATCAAGAAGATCGTGCGCACACTACGCCCCCTGCGGGAAGTCACCATCGAAATCGCCGGACACGAAGTCACCGCAAAACCCGACCCGGGCCCAGACGCCCACGCCATCCTCAACCACCTACCTGGTTACTAAAGAGGTCCAAGTCAGGACGCGGCCCGCAAGGCGGCGGCGAGCGCCGAGCGGCGGCTGGAGAAGGTGGCCGCGCAGATCGAGCGGGTGCACGCGGACATGGCGACTGCCAGCGCGGATGCGGGCAAGCTGGCCGAGCTGCAGCAGCTCTCGGTGCGGTTGGGCGAGCTGGAGGCGCAGCGCGCGGCCATCGAGGAGGAGTGGCTGGAGGCCCTGGAGGTCGCGGAGGGCTGAGCGGCCAACTGTCGCAGTAAAAACGGTCCAACTGTCGCAATGGAAACGGTCCAACTGTCGCAATGGAAACGGTCCAACTGTCGCAGTGGTGGTACGCTTTCCTTGAAACGCCAGGGAAACGAGGGGGCTATGGAGTATCGCCCGCGCATCATCGACGCAGAGTTAGCTGCAGCGCTGCAGGCCTCCGGGGCAGTCCAGCTGAAGGGGCCTAAGTGGTGTGGAAAGACTGCCAGTGCTAGCCAGCAGGCCGCTTCCATCGTCTACATGCAGAATCCCGACCAGGCTGCCTCAAACCTCGAAAAGGCAAGGCTTAAGCCATCTCTACTCTTGGAGGGAGAAACCCCCCGTCTGATCGATGAATGGCAGATGGCTCCCCAACTCTGGGATGCCGTTCGCTTCGCGGTCGACAAACGCGGTGGCCTGCCAGGGCAGTTCATCTTGACGGGATCGACTGTCCCGGGTGAAGAGTCCATGCACTCAGGGGTGGGCAGGATTGCGCGGCTCGTGATGCGACCGATGACGCTGGCCGAGTCCGGCGAATCCAACCAAGCCGTTTCGCTTGCGGCTCTGGGGCGCGGTGAGTCGGTTGAAGTGGCAGACGCAGACATGTCCATCGAGGCCTTGGCGCATGCCCTGTGCCGTGGTGGTTGGCCTGCCGCAGTTGTGGGGCTGGGAGAACAGAACGCGCTACGGGTGGCGCCCGAGTACGTTGCGAGTCTGCTCGATTCTGACGTCACTCGGATAGATGGCGTGAACCGAAACGCAGGACGGATGCGCGCTCTCATGCGCTCCTATGCGCGCAACATAGGCACGCAGGCATCGCACGGTGTGATCGTTGCTGACATGGCAGAAGCGGATGGGAGCATCTCTCCCAACACCGTCTCCGACTACATGGATGCGTTACGGCGAGTCTTTGTCACTGATGACCTCGAGGCGTGGAATCCGGCGCTCAGATCCAAGACAGCAGTGCGTACCTCCCCAACGCGGCACTACGTGGATCCCTCCATCGCCGCCGCACTTCTGGGAGCAGGGCCCGACGCTCTCATGAACGACATGGAAACCTATGGGTTCCTGTTTGAGTCCATGTGTGTCCGCGACCTACGTGTATACGCGCAGGGCAACGGGGCAGAAGTTCGCCATTACCGCGACAAGACAGGGCTAGAAGCAGACGCGGTAGTGGTTTGGCCTGACGGGCGCTGGGGGTTGGTGGAGATCAAATTGGGGCAGCACCGCGTTGAGGAAGCGGCGGCGAGCCTATTGAAGTTGGAACAGCGCGTCGATACGGAGAAGCTGGGTAATCCTGCCTTCAAGCTCGTCATAACGGGGGGAGACCTGGCCTACACGCGCGAGGACGGCGTGCACGTCGTCCCCATCGCGGCGTTGGGGCCGTGAGGTTGGGGGGCACGATCCGTGTGCCGCCTCCAAGGAAACAGGGAACAATTGGGGGCATGACTACTTCGTGGACCGAAATCGATCCAGCCAGCGTGGATGTGCGCATGGTGGTGGCGGACATGGACGGCACTCTGCTAGACGGGCAGGGACAGCTGCCGCCTGGTATCTGGGAGTTCTTGGCGGCCCTGAAGAGCCGGGGAGTCCGCTTCGTGCCTGCCTCCGGGCGGCAGCACTACACGCTGCTGCAGATGTTCCAGGATCCCGAGTTGGCCTATATCGCAGAAAACGGCGGCGTGGTGGTCACCGGGGGAGAGCGCATCTCCCTGATCAAGCTGGGCCGCGAGGTCTACGAGCAGACCGTTCAATTAATCCGCACCCTTGACCCGACCCGCTATGGCGTGGTGGCCTGCGGCGCGGACTGGGCCTACATGGAGCGCAGTGACGAGGCATTTCTGGCAGAAACAGCCCGGTACTACGCCAGGCTCGAGGTGGTGGAGGACCTGCTAGAGGTGCGTGACGACATCGTGAAGATGGCGGTGTACGACTCTGTAGACCCCCACGAGTCGCTGCCTTTGTTGGCGCCACTGCAAGAAGGAAACCAGATTGTGGTCTCTGGCAAGGCATGGATCGATGTCATGGACGAATCGTGCAACAAGGGGGTGGGTGTGCGGATGCTGCAAGAGCGCTTTGGCATTAGCCCTGCCCAGACACTTAGCTTTGGGGATCTCTTTAACGACGTGGAGATGTTAGCGGCGGCGGATTACTCCTTCGCCATGGCGAACGCTCACCCCGTTGTGAAGGCCGGGGCTAACTTCCTGGCCCCGGCTAATACCGAGCACGGCGTCCTCACCGTGACCAGGGCGCTCGCGGGGCTGGCGGGATAGCCGAGGCCCGCGCCGGGACGCTGGTGGGCCCGCGAGGACAAAGCACGGGGCGGGCGGCGCGATTTCTCGCGCTGCCCGCCCCACTTTGGGCGCCTACATCATCGGATCAGGCGCTTGACCTCGTCCGCGACGGCAGGGGTGATGGACTTGGGGCCGCCCACGAGCACGGTGAACTCCACCGCGCCCTTGCCCAGCAGCGTAACGGCCTCCGCCGGTAGCTTGGCAGGGGAGGTAAGTAGCACGATGCCGCGCTCCAGGGAGGCGAAGGCTCCCGCCGACAGGGCATCGGCGAAACCGTTGCCGGCGGCCAAAACCACGATCGGCGTGCCAGGCAGGAAGCGTTCCGCCAGCAGCACGGAGGTCTGGTAGCGGTCCGCGCCGACCACCTTGTCCTGGGTCAGGTTGCCGGCCGCGCGGGCGGCGGCACCGACGGCCGTGATGGGTGCGCCCAGTGCCTTAGCCTGCGCCAGGGTTTCGCTGGACAACTTGGCGCCGGTGGACAGTAGCAGCACGCCGTGGTTGGCGGCCGCGATCGGGCCGGCCGACAGCGCATCGGGGTAGTTGCTGCCGTCAACCAGCATGATCTGGTTCACCTTCTGGCCGCGCCCGGTGAGGATCTTTTCGATCCGCTTGGAAACCTCAACAGCGGTGGCGGTGCGGGACGGGCCGGCCAGGCGCTCCACCTCGAAGCCGGCGCCGCGCACGGCCTCCTCAACGGCGGGGGAGATGGAGACGGTGCCACCCACCAGGATAGCCTTGCGCACGCCTCCGTCGTGGGAGAAGCGCAGGGCCTTGGCCGTCTCGGTCTCCAAGCGCTTGGAGTTGGTGAGCAGCACTGGGGCACGCAGGGCGCCAGCCAGCGGGGTGGAGGCCAACGCGTCTGCAAAGCCTTCGCCGGAGGCCAGCACCACGTAGTCGCTCGCCCAATTGCCGGCCTCCAGTAGGGCAGCGGAGGTGGCGTAGCGGGAGGGACCAGACAGGCGGGTGAGCACGCGGGAGAAGACCTCTACCTTTGCGGCCTCGGCGGCCTGGAACTGGTCAGAACGTGCCGGCACGAAGCGCGCGGAGACGGAGTAGCGGCCCAGGTCAGGGGACTGGAAGGAATAGGTGGCCGTGCCGTTTACCACGGCCTTGTGGCCGATCAACTCCTCGCCGGAATAGAACTCCACGTATCCTGCGGCAGCCGGCTCGACGGTGGCGGTGTAGCTGATGGTCTCTCCAACCAGGGCGGACTGCCCTCGCAGGGACAGGGAGACCTGCTGAGCGGCCGGGAGCTGGGGGCCTACCACGAAGTGGTAGGTCTTGGTGTCGCTGGATTCCTGGCCGCCGATTCGTGCGCTAGCGGTCACGGTCAGCTTGTACTCGCCTGGCTTGGAGAAGGCCCAGTAGCTGTGGGCGTGCTGGCGGCCCAGGGAGAACTGGTTTTTGACGGTGCCTTGCTGGGAGACGTGCCACCAGATCTGGCGACCGGCGGCGAGGTCGTCAGTCAACAGGACCAGACGGAAGTCCGCAGGTCCCTCCACCTTGTCCAGGGTGAAGGTGGTTGGGGTCTCCAGCGCGCCGGCGGGAACCAGCTCGGTGGAGAAGCCGGGCCACAGGGCGGTGGGGAGCATGCCGGACTGGTGGACCAGCCAGATTGTCTCGCCGGCAGCTCCGGCGGGGGAGAAATCATTGCGTAGGGTGGTGCGGGCAACGTCGTTGATCCAGAAACGGACGTTGTCTGCCGGGAACACCTTGCCCAGCTCGCCAGGCTGGTCCACGCGGGAGATCAGCTTGAGCTGGCCGTCCTCCAGGCGGGTGGAGATCGCATCGGCGTGGCCGCGATCGAAGATCAGCCGACTGGTCGGGGCCGGGGCGTTGCCCTCGGTGAGGTCGCCGAGCGGGGCGGGCTGGATCGGGCCGAGCTGCGGGGCGTCGGCGGCGAGTGCGTTGTCGCCCGTTGCGGCGTCGTCCGCCAGAGCCGGCAGGGTCGCGCCCAGGGTGGCGATGGCGACGCCGACTGCCACGCCGGCTGCGGCAAAGCGCCGCCAGCCGGACACGTGAGAACTGTTACGCATATTTTCCTTTCCGGGGCGGCCACAGGGACGGGGCCGCCCCAAACACGCCAAATTGCGCGAATCTTGTGATGTTTGCGGCCGGGGGAGTCCAGTTGACACCCCGCGAAGCCACAGACAGGATAGTGCAGTCATATTGATAACCATTCGCACAACGGTTCGTGTGTGAACACCCTAACTAGAAAGCCCACCGTGCCCCGCAAGGAACTATCAGTCCTGCTCACCGCCGGTGCTATCGCCATAAGCGGGCTGAGCGGCGCTATTGCTCCGCTGCCCGCCACCGCCGCACCAAACGACACCCGCACCGTCATCTCCGCCGGACACGTGGACGTGGCCTCGCTGGTAGAGGGCGGGCGCCTGGTGACCAAGCTGAAGGACTCCACCGGGGAGTCGGGCTACCAAATGCGTGAGCTCGGGGCCGTTGTGCTTCACGTCCTGCCAGCGGCCAAGCGTACCCTGCCCGGCGGCTTCGAGTTCATCGCCCAGGAGGGCCAGGAGGTGTGGCTTTTGCCGGAGACCTCCGTCACCCACATCGTTTGGCCCGGCTGGTCCACCGAGCACATGCCGGCCGGCGCTGCCCCCGGCGGGGTGCAGTGGCGCCTGGATTCGGTGGAGGGGCCGGGGGACGTGGCCGTCTTCCAGTCCGACTTCATCGACGGCAACACCGTCCTATGGAACACCGCCGACGGGCTGGGGGAGGCCGATTCCTTCCTGATCGGCCCGGACAAACACGTCCACGGCACCTGGGTGTTCACCGCGCCCGGCGGCTACTGCCTTTCCTCCACGCGCCTGGCCACCGTCAACGGCCAGGACCAGCAGGTCACCTCCACCCTCGCCTTCGCGGTGGGGGACGTCGACCCGCTCAGCGTGACCTGCCAGGTGGACGACGCTCCCACCGCCGCCCCCAGCCAGGATTCCCCGCCCTCCGGCGAGCCTGGTGGGACGACGACGCCCGGCGAGCCGAGCCAGAGCGCGCCGCCCTCCGGTCAGCCCTCCGGTCAGCCCTCCGGCCAGCCGTCTGCGCAGCCCTCGGTGAGCGCGCCGGCGCAGCCCGCGCCCAGCGCGTCCGCCGCGCCCTCAGGCTCGGCCGCGCCGTCGGTCTCCGCCGCCCCTAGCGTTTCTGCCGCCCCGTCTGGTTCGGCAGCGCCGTCGGTCAGCTCCGCCCCGTCGGCCTCCGCCGCCTCCTCGGCCTCTCCCGTTCCCTCCCTGGACGTCCCGGGCTGGCCCTCCGCGCCCGCCCCGAGCGCCAGCGCACCCGCGGTGTGGCGCGTGCCCAACCGCTACGTCAACGCCGCCGGCGCCACCGTGCTCAACGACGGGCACGTGGACGTGGCCTCCACGCTGGAAAACGGGCGCCTGGTCACCTGGATCAAGGACACGACCACCGGCGGGGAGCCCATCTGGCGAAGCGGCGCACGAAAAACGTCTATGGGTCCCAAGAGACTCGACTTTTTGTG
>NZ_JBZXJM010000031.1:0-39980 GCF_058725725.1 Buchananella sp. 103232
CAACGAGTCTCTTGGGACCCATAGACGTTTTTCGTGCGCCGCTTCAGCCGGCGGCCTGGCGGGGGCCGCAGACGCGGCAGGTTCGCCGGCCGAGGTCGGCGTGGCCGGCCGCCCCTACCTGGACGCCGTGCCCGCCTTCCCGATCTCCGCCGAGCCCGCCACCGAGCAGGTGGCCGACTGGCCCCTGCGGGGCGAGGGCCAGGCCGCGCCGCTGGCGCAGGCCGGCTTCGGCGACCTGGTCAGCGGGGCAATCGACCCCACCACCGACCCCGACCAGCCCCTGCTTGCCGGGGCAGACCGCGCCTTCGCGCCGGTTAGCCTGGGCGAGCAGGGCGGCTCCAGCGAGCCTGAGGTCACCCAGGGCAGCTGGACGCCCGGGGCGGGCGGCGCTTTCGAGGCCGTCAGCGCCGGCGCCGAGGACGCTGCGGTGAGCGGCGAGAGCGTGCAGCTCGACCGCGCCGAGGCCCGCGAGGAGGCCGGTGACGGCGCGGCTGCTGGGGAGGGCGATGGGCGGAACGTCGGCCACCTGCAGGAGACCGCGGGAGGTGCCTGGGACCAGGCGGCAAACGACGCTGCGGCCGGCGAGCCGCTGCTGGGGGCCGGCGAGCGCGTCGCCTCCCCGTACGGCGCCGGCTTTACCACGCAGGAAGCCACCGAGCAGGTGGGCGACATGCAAAACGACCTGCGCAGGATCACCGGCCCGCTGCCCGTGGCAGAGGAGGCCGCCGAGACGGAGCTCGAAGAGCCCAAGCGCGGCATGCTGCTGTGGATCCTGCTGGGCATCCTGGTGGCCGTGGTGGTGGCGCTGGGCGTCTACCTTGGACTTAAGCACGCCGGCGTGATCTCCGCGTACGGGATCGAGCCGGCTATGAACTGGAATTGGAGTTTTAGTGGCAGCTGAACTGGAAGCGATTGAGGCAACCCGCGCAGCGGCGCGAGCGGCGGCCTCCAAGAAGGCGGCCTCCGTGGTCGCGCTAGACGTCTCCGAGCGCATCGTGCTCACCGACGTGTTCCTGGTGGCCAGCGCGGACAACGAGCGCCAGGTGCGCGCCATCGTGGACGCGATCGACGAGGAGATGCACAAGCGCGGCATGAAGACCCTGCGCCAGGAAGGCGTGCTGGAGGGCCGCTGGGCGCTACTGGACTACGGCAGCGTGGTGGTGCACGTGCAGCACGAGGAGGACCGCGAGTTCTACGCCCTCGAACGGCTCTGGAGTGACTGCCCGGCAATCGAGCTGGACCTAGAAGGCGTGGAGGTAGAAGCCGACCCGCTTGACCTGGACGCGTACCTCTACGGCGGCGCAAATCAGGGCTGACCCGGAAACCTGGACGCAAGGGCGGGGTGCTTACTTGTTGGCACCCCGCCCTCTGCTGTGTCCGGGCGCGTTGGTGTGTGTGGGCGCGCCTGCCCGTTGGGCGCGCCTGTCCGTTGGGCGCGCCTGCGGGGCGACCCTTGCGCCGAGACTTGTCCAAAGCTCACGAAACTTGTCCATAGCGGTACCTCTAAGGACAAGTCTCGGCGGCCATTGACAAGTTTCGGCGAGGAGAGGGGCTGGGGGTGCTCGAGCCTGAGGCGGATTTGCGGGGGCCCGGTATCCGGTTTCGACGTTTGTGGCTTCATCTCGACGTTTGGTGGTGAATCTAGACGTTAGCTGGGGTGGCAACGTCGAGTTGAGCAGGCGAACGTCGAGTTGAACAGGCGAACGTCGAGTTGAGCAGGCGAACGTCGAGTTGAGGGGCGGAACGTCGGGCTGGGGGTCCGGTTGGGGCGGCTTAGACGCACGAAGCGGCGCGAGCCGAGGTGACACGGGCACTTTTCGTTGGAATTACACCGATGTGACTAAGTGTGAGGCGGGTAACGCCGTCTCGATTTGCTTCATTCGAGAGGCGCCCGCTAATATTTCTCTTGTTCCAAACGGGGCTATGGCGCAGTTGGTAGCGCGCCTCCATGGCATGGAGGAGGTCAGGGGTTCGAATCCCCTTAGCTCCACAGAATATGGTGATCGGGCGGAGAGCGTAAGCTCTCCGCCCGAGTCGTTTCGGTTGAAGACCGGCCAACCCGGGTGCAGCGGGATTAGCCAGTCGGCCGCCCAGTCCCTAGTCCCGGCCAAGAACCACCCCATGCCCCGATGCATTGGGGCTAGATAACCGGAAAGGGGAGCACTGTGGAGGTCGTGATCAGGCCGTGGCGCGGCGGTGACGCCGCCCGCCTGCTGGAGCTGTACCGCGCCACCCCAGACCTGGCGCGACAGCTGCCGGCTCTGGAGGATCTGGCCCGGGCAGAGTCCTTCGTTGCTGAGAGCGCCGTCGTGGACGAACAACGGGCCGTGTGGTGCTTGGAGTACGGGGGAGTAGCCTGCGGGCTGGTGGGCGTCTCTTACGAAGGCGCCGGAGCCGGCGGCGGATTCGACCGGGGCTGGGTCTGGTACTGGAGCGCCGGCGAACTGCGCGGCAAGGGCCTGCTGAAGATGGCAGTCAAATCCGTGTGCGACTGGGCCCTGGACCTGCCGGAGGCCGACAACCGGGTGGCGCGCCAGCAGGGCGGCGGGGCGGCAGCGTCGTCCGTCGACATCGCTCAACTGGGCGCCGTCAATTCCCCGCGCCTGCGCCGCCTGGAACTGGGCTACCGCGTCAACAATCCCGCTTCTGCGGCGGTGGCGGCTCACGCCGGTTTCGTGGTGGAGGGCGTGGAGCGGGAGAAGTTCCTCATCGACGGCGTGGCCATCGACGCGGTGGTGGCCGGCAGGCTCGCATCCGACGCCTAAAACGCGCCGGGCCGGCCAGAACCCGCCGGACTCACCAAGTCCGCCCTCTAGTCCAGCAGGAGCGCGAGCAGGTCTGCGGGGGTGGGGGCGTGGTGGTCGGCGTCGTCCATCTCGCCCGGTTGGGCGTAGCCCCAGCCGACGGCGATGCACTCGATTCCCACCTCGCGGGCGCCATTCAGGTCGAAGATGCGGTCGCCCACTAGGACGGGGCGGGAGACGTCGGCGCCGGCGGCGGCCAGGCGGGCAAGGGCGTCGCGCACCACGGTGGCCTTGGTGGAATCCGGGCCGGGAGTGGCGCCGGCGATCACGGTGAAGCGGTCGGTTAGGCCCAGGTGCTCCATTTGGGCGCGTGCCATCGGCTCCTGCTTGGAGGTCGCGGTGGCCAGGGGTAGGCCGGCACTGGCTAGGCGGGCTAGAACGTCGTCCATCCCGGGGAAAAGCGGCGGTTCCAGGCAGCGCTTCACGTAGCGGGTGCGGTAGGCGGTGATGGCGGCGGGGACGTCGGCGGGCGCTACGCCCAGGTCCGGGAACGACTCCCACAGCGGCGGGCCCACCTGCTTGAGCAGCTCCGCGCGCGGCGGGACCGGTAGGCCGAGCGCCGGCAGGGTGTCCTCGAAGACGTCTATCACCACGGGGGCGGAGTCAACCAGTGTGCCGTCAACGTCGAAGAGAACGCAGGAAAATCGCATGGGGACGAGCCTAGCCAACTCCCAGCACGGCGAGCCAAGCGTCGAGCCGGGACGGTGGCCGGCATACCGGCAGACCGGCAGACGGGCAGACCGGCAGTGAAACGTCCTTGGGACGCGCACTCTCCGCTCCGGCGCAAGCGCGTGTGCCAGACTCTCTCTCTGGGCCCCGGCGTAAGTGAGGAAAAATGGATGAGCTAGCGCAGAGCTTGGTTGAAAAGACTGTCGCGTTCGTTGCGGCCGCGCAGAAAGCGAGCTGGCCGCTGCCCCTGCTGCCGGCGGACGGGGAAGCGGCCCCCACCAAGTACACGGCCAGGAGCGCGCTACTGGACCCGGCGGACTTTGGCTTCCAGGCCACCGCGCGGTTTGACGCCGCCGGTATTAGCGCATACTGCCTCGACCTGCGCGCGGCGGCGAACTACGACCAGGCCGAAGACGAGGAAGACCAGGAAAGCATCCTGCAGGACTTCAACGAAGCCTTTGAGCTGTTGTGTGACCACTTTGATGTGCCGTTCATGGCGGTTACCGGCGACGAGCGGACGGGATACCGCTGGTGGGTTCTGCCCGGCGGCCTGGGGCTTCACCTGGTCTTCACCGACGAAGTAGCAGTCGAGCTGTGGGTGACTGGCTGCGGCCCGGCTGGTGTGGGAGGTGCCGGCCTGGCTTCTGACGTCGAAAAGGTCGCCACGGCTCCCGCCGCAAGCACCGCCCCGCGCGATGCGGCGAGCCCGGAGCAGGCCAGCGCGGGGGAGAGCAGCCTAGTGGAGTTGGCGGCCGAGCTCATGGGTGGCCAGTGGTCCAAGGACCGCGACTCCCTGTTGAGTTTTGCGGCCAGCCAGGGGTGGGTACGGTTGTCGGGCTCGGATGAGTACTTCTTCCTCTCCGGCGGCGTGTCTGGCGCGAAGCGGGCGGAGAGCCACCCGGGCGGCGAGCCGCTTAGCGGTGTCATTTGCACCCCGCCGCAGGTGTTGGTGACCGGCAACGGCTTGCGCCCCACCAGGTTGACGTTGACTTTGCCGAACCAGTGGGTGGACGACGTTTCGCTTGCCGCCCTCTCCGCGCGCCTTGGCCCCGCCGAGGCCGGGCAAGGTGAGGCCGGGCCGACCGGGCAAGGTGAGGCCGGGTCGGCCGGGCAGGCCGGGCAGGACGGGCCGGGGGAGAAGCACACGTGGCGAGTGGGGCCCCGAGTGCTGGAGCTGTCCTGCGACGGCGCACAGGCGCGGCTAGTGGTGTGGGAGGAACCCGCAGGATGGGAGGACCTGCTGGATGGGGACCAGATCCTGTCCTACGCGCTTGACCTGGTGGAGGAGCTGACTGCAGGTAGCGAGCCGTTGGATGCGGCAGACGTGGAGCAGCTCGCCGCAAAACACGGCTGGACCAAGACCGAGTGCGACGAGGACGGCAAGGAACTCTTCCTCAGCCCGCGCGCACCGTGGGGCTTGCCCGGGGTGGTGGTGGACTACCACAACGCGGCGGTGAGGCAGATCCTGTTCCACTGCATGCCCGGTTCGCGAGCCTTGGCCGGGGAAAGAGGACGGTGGGGGCTGGAAGACGACCTGCTGGAGCAGCTGGAGAGCCGGTGCGGGGAGTACGAGCTAGTGGAGTCGTCCTGGTTTGGATACGAGCGTCCGTGGCGCCACCTAGACGAACAAGACGACGTGGACAGCTACGTGTTCTGGGCGGCCAACCGGCGCTCGCGGATCACGGTCAAGCACCACAGCCATCAGCTTCCCATCGTGGTGGACTACCCACTGGTTTACCAGCCGCCCCAGCAGGTTGCCCTCGAGTTTCAGGCGCATCCGTTGGGAGTTAAGGAAACCCGCAGTAAGCACGTGTGGTTGCTCGCGCTCCTTATCCCGCTGTTGGCGCTCCTGGTCTGGCGCCTTTGGTAGGCGCAAGGAGGCGCGGTGCCGACAGGGGGCGGTTTGGGCTAGAAGCAGGGCGGGAGGAACGTCGTACCGCCTAACGCCCCCGTTAACGGGCCCCGCTTCGCGCCGAGCGGGCGGGCTGGCCCGGCCTAATCCGTTGGCCATCAAGGCAATTGGTTGACCGGCGAGGCGGGGCAGGCAACGCTTGTGACAGACTTGCGGCGAAAGTGCCGAGCACAGTGAGGTTGAGGTATGGATCCATTAGCCGAATCCCTGGCGTGGAGAACCGTGGACTTTGTGGAGGCCGCTGAACGCGTCAGCTGGCCGCTACCGCTGAGCGGCCCGTCCCACACGCTCACGCGCCGCACCGCCAAAAGCACGGCACTGAACCCCGCCGACTTCGGGTTGATAAGCCAAGCTCAATTCGACGCCACGGGTCTAATCGCCTACGGGATCGACCTGCGCGCCAGCATGGAGGCATTCCCGGAAGCCGCATACGCCGACGAGGAACAGATCCTCACCAGCCTGGAGATCGCCTACGACTTGTTCTCCTCTGAGTTCGGCACGCCGCGAATCTGCCCCGGCCTGGAGGAGGGGACGGGGTACTACTGGTGGCATCGGCCCAGTGGTCTTCGCCTGCACCTGTGCTTCACCGCCGAGGCCACCTCGGAACTCTGGGTGGCAAGACCGGCAGAGCAAGAGACACCTCAAGCAACACCGGCAAGCATGGTGTGGGACCACATCGACGCGCTGGTCGCCACCGACGCGGCAGAGAGCCAATACAACTTGGCCCGCTTGGCGCGTGAGCGCGGGTGGACCGTGCTTTCCGACTCCTATAAGTATTTCTACCTAAGCCGTGGGGCCGGTGGCCCAGCGCAGCTATCGGAGAGCCACCCGCTCGGTATCCCGGACTATGCAACTATCTGTGGCCCGCCCGAGATAGCGGTAGTCGCGGGCCTGCCCGGCACTAACCGTGTCACCACAACCTTCCCTGCGGTGGCGGAGCCGGAGGCGCTAATCGCTCAACTGCGCTCCCGGTATGGGGCAGGCCGGAGCGAGCAAACGGGCGGCGAAACCAAATACACCTGGGACCTAGACCAGGGCAAGACACTCATCGTGAGGCTCCGGGGGCCCGAGGTCACGGTCGGCGTGTTTGTCAGCAGGCCCAGCGTGACGCGGGCAGAAGTGATGCAGGAAGACGCGTCTGTGGCATTGGCGTTCATAGAGCAGATCAGGGAGAAGTCCACTGCAATCACGGCCGCTGACATAGACGAGTTTGCGCGGGTCCACGGCTGGGTGAAGGTGGAGCGGGCGTGGGCAACGGAAGATGTCTTCTTTACCCGCCAAGGCTGTGAGGGCAGGCCGGGCGTGGTGGTCACCTACCGCGACGGGGTGGTGGTGGAGAGGGTTTATTTCCAGACGCTGCCGCGCGGAATTCCCGCCTCCCACGTGGACGACGTTCACACCGCCCTGCCGGAGTTGCTTGGCCAGCTGGACGCGAGGTTTGACTCGGTCGGAAAACAAACGTCGCCCGCCGAGCTGTTGGCGGATGGATACCGAGGTAAGGCCGCTGCGCGTGGGGCAGGCGACTATCGCTTCCTGGCCCAGAACGGATCGGCGTGGGAGAGTGAGCCGGTCAACGCCCAGGGCAAGACGCCCCTCGGTTTCAAAGCCTTGGTGTTCGTTCTGGGGGTGCTGACGGTGACCCTGATAGCGGCGTTGCTCACCTGAGCAGCGTCGAGCGGCGCGTGCAAAGGGTCTGGGCTGAATGCTGTGGCCCGCCAGCCACCTGGTGCGCGTGATGTTATTGCGGCGGCACACCTGGCTGATGACGGTGTAGTACAGCGACTCCACGACCAGGAGGGCCCCAAGCGCCAGGTAGAACCACTCATACGCGGCGGAAATGACGGGCCCGCTTGCGTCTGCTTCCGCGATGGTGACACCGCCTTCTACTAGTCGAACCTGCTGCGGCTGGCCACCCCTGGTTAAGCGTCTCCATCCCTTGATGTAGATAACCGATCACGCCATAAACCTTGATGGGCTGAATAAACGTGCAGGTTGCGTGCCCGACACCATGCAGAGTCTCAGACACCTCAGGGATATCGGAGGTCGAATTGACGCCAGTGGGCATCACGGGGCCCACTGGCGTTGAACGTCAAGGAGACGAGCTGGCCATACCTGCCAGAGTGTGGGTACCTGTCCGTACGCATGGAGGATGAGTTCGGATATCGTCTCGCTCGTAATCGCGAGCATTTCGCTACTGGTCGCAGGACTGTCGCTCGGGTGGCAGATCGCGCAATGGCTTCTGTCTGGTGGCCGCCCAAAGGCAACGCTGCTACATGGCGTGCAAGGTCGTGGAGGAGTCGTTACCGGTCCAGTTGAAAAGGCGGGGAGGCCTCGCAACGTAGAGGACCTGCGCAAGCAGGGGTTCTACGGCCCCGAGGTCGTCGGTGTACAGGTCACCAACCACGGCCGAGCATCAGTGGCGGTTGAATCGGTTGCTCTTTGCTCAAGAGGGGGTGGTATTTCCTACGTACCTAATGGGGCTCTTCACAATGCAGGGTGTAGTTGGGGTCTGAATCCGCCGGTCTCGAGCAGTGATCTGGCGATGTAGTTGGTGAGGTTGCGAAAGCCGAGTGCGGATCCGCGGAGGTGTTCGAGGCGGCCGTTCAGGGCTTCGGTAGGGCCGTTCGAGGTGCCGGGTCGGTCGAAGTAGGCCAGCACGTCGGTGGCGCGTTTCTTCAGGGTGCGTCCGAGGGTGATGACCTCACCTAAGACGTTGGGGACACCGCTGCTGATGCTGGCGATGAGTGCTTCCATGCGGGCGCGGCCGTTGGCTCGGTCGGGGTCGCGGTAGGCGGCGACCAGCGTCTGGTAGACGCCGTAGGTGGCCTCTAGTTGCACGTGGTCGTCGCCGGTGAACAAGGCGTCGAGGCGGGCTTGTTGTCGGGGGGTGAGGAGGTCGGCTCCGGTGTGGAGGGTGCGCCGTGCCCGGTACAGGGGGTCCTGAGCGCGGCCGCGGTGGCCGTGGAGTTCTTGCTGGATCCGGCGCCGGCACTGGTCGAGGGCGTCACCGGCGAGCCTCACGACGTGGAACGGGTCCATGACCGCGGTGGCTTTGGGCAACTCTTCGGTGGTGGCGGTCTTGAAGCCGGTGAACCCATCCATGGCCACGACGTCTACGCCGGCCCGCCATGCTTCGGGTCGGGCAGCGAGCCACGTCTTGAACGCCTGCTTGGAGCGGCCCTCGACCATGTCCAGCAGGCGGGCTGGGCCGGTGTCATCCCTGATCGGGGTGAGGTCGATGATCACGGTGACGTACTTGTCGCCGTGACGGGTGTGGCGCCACACGTGCTCATCGACGCCGAGCACATGGACGCCGTCGAAACGCCGCGGATCGTTGATCAACAGCCGCTTGCCCTCGGCCAAGACGGCGTCGTTGGCGGTGTTCCACGACACTGCCAGCCCTTCGGCGATCCGGGCCACGCTCAGATGCGCGACCACGAGTCCTTCCAACGCCCACCGCAACGCCCGTCGGGACAACTTCTCCCGCGGCTCGGCGGCTCTGCTCATGTCCTGACGCCACACATGCCCGCACTCGCCGCAGCGGTAGCGACGCACGGTGACGAGCAAGATGGTGGGTCGCCAGCCGAACGGTTCGTGCGCCAGACGACGCACCACGGTGCCACGTGGTGTTCCCTCGCAGCCGCACCGCCGGCACCACTGGTCCGGCTCAACGACCCGGCAGGCCAACACGGCACGCTTCGGCTCGATCTGTTGGCCCACGACCTCCAGGCCGAGCTCGTCGAGGCGGGTGAACATGGTCAGGTCAGGGGGCGTGAAGGTAGCGTGAGGCACGTCGAGGTCTTCCGGATGGTGAGTGTGAGAACTTCCATCTTCGGGAGGCCTCGACCCTCATCCGCGGACCGACGCGCCGCCGTGATCACCCCGCCTCTACACCCTCAAATGTGATGAGCCCCTAATGGAGACCTGAATGGCCCGCAGCTTCCATATCGTCTTGATGCCGGAACAAACGAAACTTGGTTTGTGGACGCGGAACTCGGGCGCAGTCTGGTCGCCGTTTCGCGTAACTCTCTTCAGAAGCCGACCCAGGGTGTCTACATGACTGTGACACTTGGCACTGGGAAGACCATCGAGACACCTACGACGCTTCGAATATAGCTTCAGAAACCGCAGCATAGGATCCCGAGTCCTAGCTGTGCTGAAGCGGTGAAAACTGCAGCGTGATACTTGCCAAGGGCCCGTGTGTCGTTGCGGGCCTTGATCTCAGATTGGTCGGTTGGGGCGACTGCTGTGGTCAACGCCCTCAACCGCAAGTCCATTGTGACCATCTTGGATGAGGAGGGCGCCCTGCCGATCTCCGTGACCTATGCGCTGTCGGAACTGTCTGAGTACTGGGGCGCTGCCCAAGAGAACTGGTACCTGGAGCTCGCCGAGAGGGACACGGTGCAGGGAGGCACGTGGCTGAGGGAGTTCCAGCGCCAGCTCAAGCCGCTGCCGGGGCCGACGAGCCTGACCTACGGAGGCAAGCACTTCCTGGCGCTCGCGGGTGTGCTGCTGCTGGCGGTCATCGTCAGGGTCTTTTGGTAGGGCGGAAAGGGGACGCCGTGCAAAGTCAGTGGGCCGTGGCCGTGCAGGTGCGAAAGTGGCCGGGCGGCAGGGCGAGCGATTACTTCCAGCCCGCCACGCTGGTTGTCGAGGTGACGAACGATGGCTGGCCGGCCGCGCGGGCACAGTACCTGTTGCGGGGGCAGACGTGCGCGGTGGAGCCGTGGCCCGGCGTGAGGACGTACGGGGTGTGGCCGCAGGTGCTAATCACAGTGGAGGAGGGTGAGCGCGCCGAGATCTGGGTGGACCGCCCCCTGCCCAGCCAGGACGACGAGCTGCTGCTGCGCGGCCGGTACGTGGCCGGACGGGGTGAGATCGAGAGCCCGGGGGAGCGCGCTGGGGAGGGCTCGGGGGAGGGTGCCGGGGAAGGCGCTGGGCCGGGTGCCGGCGAGGGCGCTGGGCCGGGTGCTGGGCCGGGTGCTGGGGAGGGCGCTGGGCCGGGTGCTGGGCCGGGTGCTGGGGAGGGCGCTGGGCCGGGTGCTGGCGAGGGCGGGCGCGTTGAGGTGATGATCGCGCGCGCCCTTTTTGAGCGCTTGCCCAGTTGCACGACGTTCCCGCCGACCTGCCCGAAGGCGCGGTGGAGTTCGTGGCGGCCCCAGGCGAGGGCCGGGACGAGGACGGAATCGATAATTTCCCGGCGTTTGGGGCGTGGCACGTGCGTGCGGGAGATGAGGTGTGGCGCGCGGTGGAGGTGGAGCCGGTGCTGGACGCCGAGCGCGAGCACGTGCAGGCGCGGCGCTACCAGGTGTGGCGCGACGGCGATCTGGACGCCAGGTGGCGGGTGATGCGCGGCGCTGCGGGCGTCCGGGTTTGGGCGGGGCGGGCCTGCGCGGAGGTGGATGAGCCGCTGAGCGGGGAGCAGGTGGACGCACTGCCCGGTCCCGTGCGGGCACTGATCGAGGCGTTGCCGGAGCCCGGAGGCGGCTAGGGAAGCGGCGGCTCGCGAAGCTTGGCCAGGGCGTGCAGCAAGTTGGCGTTCACCAGAATGCCGGGCGCTTGGGGAAGCTCCGAGACTTGGACCTCCACCTGTTGCTCGCGTGTCGAGGCCGTGGACTTGCCCGCCTCACGAAAGCCGCCTTCTAGCGACCAATCAACTGTTCACAGCCCCGTTCGCGTCTGGAGGCCTCGGCAATAGTCATCTCTCTGGCCAGGACACTTAACACAATCTTGGCCTTCTCCCTCACCGGAATCACTGATGGTCTTCCCATGCCGAGCTCTCCTTCAGGACCTACATGACGTCCCCGCCACAACGTCTGACGCGGGACACCCGGAACAACCGAGCCACAAACAAGGTAACGGAGTGCTCATGACGGCGCGGCTCTCTATGTTCCAGCAGCTTGCCGCTAAGATACAGATTCGGGGACGGACGGTTGTTCAAGGAGGCAGATATGGCGCGTGCTGACCTGCTACTTGACCTCGTCGAAGCCGAGAGGCGTGGTGACCGAGACCGATTTCGGGTCCTCGTCGAAGCTGTGATCGCCGAGGAGCGAGCGAACCAGCACCACCTAGTCGCCGACCGCTTGTCCGAGCTGATCAGCACCACTGGGCAGAGCGCGCCGCGTGACGACCATGCTGCAGCCATGCGCGACCTGATCCAGGAGATCGTTCCCCAACGACGCCTGGAAGAGCTAGAGCTTGCAGCGGTTCCTCATCGAGTCGTCGCTGAGTTGATTGAGGAGCAAAAGCGTTCCGAGCTGCTCCGCAGCTACGGGATCGAGCCCCGCAATCGTATCCTGTTGTCAGGTCCGCCAGGCAACGGCAAAACCAGCGTCGCTGAGGCCATCGCTTCGGAACTGATGCTGCCTTTCTACGTCATCCGCTATGAAGGAGTGGTCTCAAGCTTCTTGGGTGAAACTGCAGCTCGGCTCGACAATGCCTTCGAGTTCGCGCGGACTCGTCGTTGCGTCCTGTTTTTCGATGAACTTGACACCATAGCTAAGGAGCGATCGGACGAGCACGAGACAGGTGAGATCAAGCGCGTGGTCTCGACTCTGCTGCTCCAGATCGACCGGCTCCCTCCTCATGTCCTTTTAGTGGGGGCGACTAACCACAGTGAGCTTCTCGACCGAGCAGCATGGCGACGCTTCCAGATCCGCGCCGAACTCGAACCACCCAGCCGTGCTCAAGCGACACGTTTTCTCGAACGCCTCGCTGCCCGGCTTGGCGGCGATCTCGGCTTTGCCCCGCGTACTCTGGCGGACAAGCTTGCAGGAGCTAGCTTCTCCGAACTGGAAGAATTCGCTCTCGACGTGCGGCGCAGAGCAGTCCTCGAACTCCCCGACAGCGACATCAGGAGGATCGTCCGAGAACGGCTGGAACACAGACGAGACCAGGCAACGGAATGACCGCCGAGCCTCGGCCCCTCCTGGCGTTTGGGCCGCCAAGAGTTGCGAGCAGACCAAAACAAGAGAACCGCAATCTGCCACGCGTGTCCAAACCAGCGGCCGGTAGGCAGGGTTCACGTCTGAAACCGCAGTTCGGTGAACTGCGCGCGGCGTTCGATGCTGAGCGCGCGCGTCTCTCTCCTGACACGCCGGACGAGGTGGATCCGGCGTTGGTAGTGGTCTTTGATCTCGCCGGCAGCGTCACCGATTTCCGTAACGCCATCGATAAGATCGATGGGCTGGAGTTCTTGACAGAGTTGATCGGGGAGCAATCTGCCCCTGACGACGATTTCCACATGGTGGAGTCCAAGAGTGGCCGTACGGACAAGCCTGTCCAGCACTCCCTGTACTTGGTGCTGTCTAACGCCAAAGCGATTGATCAACTCATAAGCTTGTTCGAGGCTTGGCAAACAGACCCGGCAGCAAAGTTTGCTCATGGTCTCGGTAAGTTCAAAGCGGCGTTTCAACAGCTCACCTCAATCAGACGCTGGGGTCCAGAGGATCGAATCCGAGAGACTGGCCTTCGCGAGCAGTGGCAAGAGACCCTCGACCTCGTTGGCCAGTCCGTGAGCTTTGTGATGATTGAAATAGAGCTGTGGTACCGCTCAAATGCTCAACACCGCGCCTCTGCGGAGATGCACGTCGAGCAGGTCATCGCTGACAGTGGCGGACGTGTGCTCGATCGCTCTCAGATCGGGGGCATCAGTTACCATGCTTTGCTTGCGGAACTGCCAATACAACAGGTTCATTCCCTGATGACCGACGGCGCCGAGTCGATCCAGCTATTGGTGACAGACGAAGTCATGTTTGTTAGCCCGTTCAGCCCTATGAACCTTGCACCGCCAACCACCGAAACGAGGATTCGAGTCGACTTGCCACCTCGGGAAGGCGCTACCTCTTACTTCCCTAGGATCGCCCTGCTTGATGGGATGCCGTTCGTTAACCATGACGCCCTCGCAGGTCGACTGGTAATCGACGATCCTGATGGTATTGGGGAGGACTATCCGCTGGCCTTTCGTAACCACGGCACGGCAATGGCGTCTTTGATCATTCATGGAGACCTTGCCACTCGCAGTGAACCGATCAACCAGCCCCTATACGTGCGACCAATCATGCGACCCCACGAGTTCGTGTCAGGACACGAACAGATACTGCCAGACCGGCTGTTCCCTGACCTGCTGCACCGCGCGGTTAAACGAATCGTCGAAGGTGATGCCGGTCGAGATCCTGTCGCACCAAGCGTGCGCGTCATAAACCTCTCCGTCGGTTCCCAAGCACGAGCGCTCGTGAGCAGGATGAGTCCCGTAGGTCGGCTAATAGACTGGCTAGCGCACTCCTACAACCTGCTATTCATCGTCAGCGCTGGCAACCACCTCGGACCGATCGCGATTCCCGTTACCGCAGCCAGCGACCCCGAAGCTGCTCGTTCCGCTGCAATACGATCCATCCATGACCGTGCACTGTTGCGCGGCATCCTCCCTCCAGGGGATGCTCTCAACGCACTCACTATCGGAGCGACGCACACTGATGGGCTCGGTGATATAGATGTACCGGACACCTCCTGGGACATTACCCACCAGGACGGACCTGCCCTCTACGGTGCGACGGGGCCAGGTGTAGGTCGATCGGTCAAGCCCGACCTACACCACATTGGTGGCAGAGCGTTCTACACCCGCCCAGTCATTCCACCCGATCGACCAGAAACCGTTGACGTGCAACTGGCTCAGACCGCGACCACTGGTCCAGGGCTCCAGGTGGCTGCCCCTGGGCGAGCGGGGGAAGCCAACTACACCGTCTTCAGCGTCGGCACGAGCAACGCAACGGCATTGGTGACGCGCGAGGCCAGCCGGCTCTTCGACGTCCTTGAAGCTGGCTCCAGCGATTCAGAAGACGCACCTTTGCCAGATCCTCAATATCATCCACTACTAGTGAGAGCCCTCCTGGCCCATGCGACAAGCTGGGGGGATTGGGAAGCGCAACTGCGCCGAGAACTCAATCTGAGCAAGAAGGACGCTCGCCGACACCTGACCGCGCTCTTGGGCTACGGGCGCCTCGACACAGATCGGCTCGGCGCTGCGGCCACAAACAGAGCGGTCCTGGTCAGCGGAGGGGTGATATCTGCTGATCAACGTCACACTTACGAGTTGCCACTGCCGCCTTCGCTTCGTGCACGTGCAGAATGGCATCGCCTTACCATCACGCTGACGTACATGGCCCCCACCATCAGTCGGCTCAGCCGCTATCGAAGCGCGAAGGTGTACTTCACCACTCCAGACAAACAACTCGCAGGTGGAGAACGCATTGATGCGGAGCACAATTCGGTCAGGCGTGGGAGCCTCCAACACGAGATCGTCGAAGGCAAGCGCGCCATGGTGTTCGGCGAGGATGAAATGTTCCCGATTCACGTTGAATGCATGGACCACGCCCAACACCTTGGTGCGGGCAAGACGGTACGATACGCACTCGTGGTCTCCATCGAGACAGCAGAACAGTCATCGACCACGATCCACGACGAAGTACGGGCTATACTCCGACAGCAAGCTCGTGACCGCGCGCGCGGCCGGATTCAGAGCTGATGTGCGTGGCGAAGGGTTGTGTGCTCTGAACCGGCGTCTTCTGCGAACGTCGGGACTGGGAATGGTGTCTTGGGTTCTCTTCCGAGACTGTGGGGCACAATTCAGGCGCGGCCGTGCTTATCGCGCATCCCGACGCCAGCTATGTTTAAGCGTATGCGTACTGTTTCCGCTGTTTAGCCGAACTTTTCGCCTCGTGCTCCAGTGATGGACCTTGCTTGAACACGGCACGCATGAGCTCAATCTCGCTTATCGATGGAGTGGTTGCGGACGACGACACGAGGTTCTCGCAGGAGGCGAAAGAGCCGCTGTCCCGAGTCAGACTTAGTGGCAGGCCCGTTTTCCGGCTTTTCCGGAATGAGGATTTAGTGGCGGCGTGATCCAAGGGGAGTTGAGTCCCGCATAGTGGTGTAACCACTTGGCGGTCGTTCACGCCGGAGCATTGGGCTGAGGCGGCCAGGTTGGTGATTGAGTCTGGCAGATCGGTCGCGCATGTGGCTCGGGGGCTGGGTTTGGGTGAGCAATTGTTGGGTTGAAGGGGGCAGTAGTAGCAGGGCCGGCGGAGCCTTTAAGACGGCCGGAGAGAACGTCGTGCAAGGGGTAGACAATCACGGTGGGTGAATCGGAAGAATGCTTCCGAAATAGCGTGTTCCGGTGCCTGCCGACGTCAATGGGGTGAAGTTCCGGAAGGATTCTTCCGAAGTGCTTGATTTTGGGATGCGAGGGCCTCTAGTCTCGTGGGATCGGATGAATGTTTCCGATCTGCGGTTAGGTTAAGGGTAGCCAGGGGGGGCAGGCGGATGACAGCGGGCACCACGGTGGAACTGCGTGCGGGCGTCCCCAACTTCACCAAGCAGATCGGCGCCGCCATCCGCAAGGCTCGCAAGCATCACGGGCTCACCCAGCGCCAGCTAGCCGACCTGATTGAGCTCTCCGACCGCACGCTGCGCCAGATCGAGAACGGCGCACCAGGGCCGTCGTTTGACTCGGTCATGCGTGCAGCCTATGCCGTGGGCGTGCGAGTGGAGGTGACTGCCCCGTGATCGTCGCAGACGTTTATAAGGGCGAGCGGCTAGCTGCGTACTTCTCCCAAACCGAGAGCGGCGAGGTCGTTTTCGCCTATGCGAAGGGCTATGCCGGCCCGCCGGTGGCAACATCCCTCCCGCTCGGCGCAGGCGAGGTGGTCTGTCCGCCCGGCCAGATCCCGGCCTTCTTCGCTGGGCTTCTCCCGGAGGGTTACCGTCTGACCCGCTTGGCTAGGCAGCACAAAATCAGCTTGAGTAACGAGCTAGCCCTGCTGTTGGAGGTCGGCCGCGACACCCCGGGCGATGTGCAAATCCTTGCCCCTGGTGAGCGGCCCGGTCCGGGCACCCCCCTGATCGACGGGGCCTTCTCCGCGTGCAAGTTTGCCGACCTCCTGGACCGACCGGACGGCAAGTCCCTTCCCGGCGTGCAGGAGAAGGTCTCTGCGCTGATGATCTCGCTGCCCGCGAGGGTACGGGCGGGGAGCGCAGGGCGTGCCTGCGACGTCGAGGGAATCGTCAAGCTGACCCCGCGCAGCTACCCTCACCTGGTCGCAAACGAGTACGCGCACCTGCAGGCGGCGCAGCGGCTGGGGTTGGCGGTGGCCAAGTCACAGCTAGTTACCGACTCCGTGGGGGAGCAGGGGCTGTTCATTGAACGCTTTGACCGCGTGTGCGACGACGGAGTGATCCGCCGTATTGCCTTTGAGGACGCGGCGCAGATCCTCGAATTGGTGCCTGCCGCGAAGTACGACGTTACCGCCGAGCAGGTCATTGCCGCGCTACGCGCGCTGACAGCCGCTCCGTTGGTGGCCAATCAGAAGATGTTCACACAATTCCTGTTTGCCTGGGCCACCGGTAACGGGGACCTGCACGCCAAGAACATCGCCCTGCTGGGCAGCGAGTTCGAGCGCGAATTGGCGCCGATCTACGACGTTCCCTGCACCCTCGTCTACGGCGATGACGAGATGGCCCTCTCGATTGGCGGCAAGAAGAAGGGGCTAAAGGCGGAGCACTGGCGGCAGCTTGCCAGAGACCTCGGGCTGCCTGGGCGTGCGCTTGCAGGCATCGCCGGTGTGGTGCTGGCAGCCGCAGCGGCGGTCGACTGGGAAGCCCTGCCGTTTGAGGGCTCGGTGCGAAACGGCTGCCTGCGTGAGCTGCGGGCGCGACGCTACGAGCTAGAGGACTTGGTGAACGCCTGACTTATGGGCCGGCAGGTCGACGGGGAAGGGACGAACTGCCCGCGCCCACTCGCGCGCGCCCCCTTACCGTCCTCGCCCGCCCCTGTAACCGCGCCCTCGGCTTGCCGTAAGACTTTGGTAATAACTTGCCTCTAGGGACCGTCATGTCCGGGGCGTCAGGCTTGTAGCCATGAAGAAGACATTGATTCCCCTTGCCCTTATTGCTTCTATCGCGCTGGCTGGCTGCAGCACCGACAAGCCCTCTGACTCCATGAGCCCGGCCATGACCGGCGAGCAGATGATGACCGCCCCGGCCACGATGGAGCCCACCGACGCGATGACCGCCGATGGCGCCATGACCGCCGATGGTGCGATGAGCATGGAGCCCACCGACGCCATGAGCCCGGACTCGGCCATGACCGGCGACCACATGGCCCCGAGCGACGCCATGTCCCACTCCTCCGGTTCCATGTCCGGCTCGATGTCCAATGACGCGATGGCCCCGGCCAGCTACGTCACCTACGCGGACTACAAGGCCGCCAAGGAGAAGTTCGCAGGCAACAAGATCGTCCTGTTCTTCAACGCCTCCTGGTGCCCGGCCTGCACCTCGATTAATGAGGCGCTGACCGCTGACCCCGCTAAGATTCCCGCCGGCACCACCCTGGTGAGCGTGGATTACGACCAGCACACGGACCTGCGTCAGCAGTACGGGGTGACCATGCAGCACACCTTCGTCGAGCTGGACGCTAAGGAGATGCAGGTGCGCCAGTGGGCCAGCACCTCCGTGGACGGCCTGCTGAAGGAGCTGAAGGGCTGAGCCATGCTGGTAACTGCCTTTCTTTCCCTCGTCGCGGGCGTCCTGACGGTCTTGGCACCTTGTGTGCTGCCGTTCCTGCCCGTGATCGTGGGAGGCAGCGTGGGGCACGGTTCTAAGGCGCGGCCCTACGTGATCGCCGCCTCCCTGGTCGGCTCCCTGTTGCTGTTCACCCTGCTGCTAAAGGTCACTACGGCCTTCCTCCGCATCGACCCGCGCGTGTGGGCCATCGGCTCGGGCACGCTGGTGGTCATGCTTGGCCTGGCCATGCTCTTCCCGGGCATGTGGGCCCGCCTTTCCGGGGTGGCCCGCTTTGACCGCGCCCACCACCTGCTGGACAAGGCCCGCTCGCAGCGCAGCGACCTGTGGAGCGCGGTGCTCACCGGCGCCGCCCTGGGCCCGGTCTTTAGCAGCTGCTCGCCCACCTACGCCTGGGTGATCGCCACCGTCCTGCCCGCCAGCCCGGCCGAGGGCATGTTCTACCTGGCCATCTACTGCGTCGGTATGGCGGGCGCACTCCTGGCGATCTCGCTGGCGGGACGTCGTCTCATCAAAAAACTCGGCTGGGCGGCCAATCCGCGCGGCTGGTTCCAGCGGGTAATCGCCGTCCTGTTCATCGCCGTCGGACTGCTGGTGGCCACGGGGGTAGACAAGAGCATCCAGACCTGGGCGGTAGACAAGTTCCCCTCGCTGTCCTCCTTCGAGGAGAAGCTGATCCCCGGCTCCACGCCCGGCTCCGCGCCCGCGCTGGAAAGCAGCGAAAACGCGGCCCCGGCCCCGGAGTTCACTGGGATCACCGAGTGGATCAACAGCGAGCCGCTCACCCTGGAGGACTTGCGCGGCAAGGTGGTGCTGGTGGATTTCTGGACCTACAGCTGCATCAACTGCGTGCGCACCCAGCCCTACCTGAACGCCTGGTACGAGCGCTACCACGACTCCGGGCTGGAGATCGTGGGCGTGCACGCCCCGGAGTTTGCCTTTGAGAAGCTGCCGGAGAACGTGCGCAAGGCCGTAGAGGATGCCCAGATCAAATACCCGGTGGCGCTGGACAACGACTTCGACACCTGGCGGGCCTACCGCAACCAGTACTGGCCGGCCAAGTACCTCATCGACGCCGAGGGCAAGGTGCGCTGGACGCACTTTGGCGAGGGCGACTACGAGGAGGCCGAGGCCCAGATCCGCTCCCTGCTGGGCGAGGGCGGGGCGGCGGCGCGCCAGCCCACGGACACGCTGACCCACACCCGCGGGCAGTCGCCGGAGACCTACCTGGGCACCGCTCGCGCGATGGGCAACGCCCAGCCGCTGGTGGCCGGTGAGCACGACTACGGCGGCCCGCAGGAGCCTGCGGACACCAATCAGTGGACGCTGGCGGGCAAGTGGAGCACCGACCGGGAGTCCATCCTGGCCGTCAGCGACGGCGCCCAGCTGCGCTACCGCTTTGCCGGCAAGGAGATGTACCTGGTGGCCGACGGCCCGGTTGGCGCCAAGATCCGCGTCCAGGTCGAGGGCGCCAACCAGCCGGGCGGGGCGGACGTGGTGGGCGATGTGGCCACCATCGACGGGGCGCGGATGTACCGCCTGGTGCGCCTACCGCAGGCCACCACCGGCGCCACGGTCACGCTGACGTTCGACAAGGACATCAGGGCAAATGCCTTCACCTTTGGCTGAGCCCTATGCTGAACGAGTGGCAAGCGTGCTTCTCGTTGACGATGACCCGACGGTGCGCGGTGTAGTTTGCGACTACCTGCGCGCCGCCGGGCATCAAGTGATCGAAGTTGAGGACGGCTTTGCGGCGCTGGCGCGGGCCGGCGAGTGCGACCTCATCATTCTGGACCTGATGCTGCCGGGCATCGACGGCCACGAGGTCTTCCGCCGCCTGCGCGCGGGCGGGGTGGAGGTGCCGGTCATCATGCTGACCGCGAAGGGCTCCGAGGCCGACCGGGTCTTGGGGCTGGAGCTGGGCGCCGACGACTACCTGGCCAAGCCGTTCAGCCCGCGCGAGCTGGTGCTGCGGGTGGCCTCCCTGCTGCGCCGCTCCCAGCCGCCGGCCCCCGAGCGGGAGATCGTTACTGACGGGAATTTGGCGCTGGACCTGACGGCGCAGAAGGCCACATTGGACGACGTTCCGCTCGCCCTTACTTTCCGTGAGTTCGACCTGCTTGCCCACCTGGTCACCCACCCGGACCACCTGTTCTCCCGCGAGGAGCTGATGCGCGCCGTGTGGGGCTGGGAGGTGGGCGACGCCTCCACCGTGACGGTGCACGTGCGGCGCCTGCGCGGCAAGATCGAGGCCGACCCGCAGCATCCCACCCGGCTAGTGACGGTGTGGGGCAGAGGCTACCGCTGGGAGTCCCATGACTGAGCAGTTGTTGATCGTCGCGGCCGCCACGTTGGGGGTGGGGCTGGCGTGCGCTGGCCTCACCTCCGTGGTGGCGCGCCGCTCGGTGCGCTGGGCTGTGCTGCTCAGTCCCGTCACCGTGGTGCTCACCGTGGGGGCGGGGCTGCTGCTGGGGGTGCGGCTCATGCTGATCGAGTCCGTGAAGGTGCCCCTGCTGCTGCTGGCCACCACGATCCCGGTTGCCTTGGTGGCCGGAATCCTGGTTTCCCTGCGCAGTCACCGCGTCATCATGGCGGCGGCCGCGGAGCTGGAGAAGGCAAAGCGGCAGCGCGAGGTGGAGGCCGGCAGGCGCGAGCTGATCACCTGGATCTCCCACGACCTGCGCACCCCGCTGGCAGGCATTCGCGCGATGGGAGAGGCCCTGGAGGACGGCATCGCTCCGGACCCGTCCCTCTACTACCGCAACATCATGGCGCAGGCCGAGCGCACTGCGGCCATGGTGGACGACGTTCTGGCCTTGGCCGGTCTGCAGACGCAGGCCGTCGAATTGGGGACGGAGACGGTTTCCCTCAGCGACCTGGCCTCCGACCTAGTGAGCCAACTGGAGCCGCTGGCGTCGCAGCGGGAGGTGGAGCTACGCGGAGCGGTGACCGGTGGGGCGGGCGACGTGGTGGGCGATCCGGGCCTGCTGGCCCGGGCGCTGCAGAACGTGGTGGGCAACGCTATCGCCTACACCAAGCCCGGCACCTGCGTGCTGGTGGAGGTGGAGACCACCGATGCGGTGCGGGTGCGCGTCAGCGACGGCTGCGGCGGGCTAAGCGAGGCGGACCTGGAGCAGGTTTTTTCTGCCGGCTGGCGGGCGGACCGGGCCCGCACCCCGGGCGCCGGCGGCGGCAACGGGCTGGGCCTGCCGATCGTGCGCACCATCGTGAACGCCCACGGCGGCGGTGTGGAGATGCGCAACCACGGCGCCGGCTGCGAGGTGGAGATCAGGCTGCCGCGGGCGTGAGGTTTCGCGGCTTGTGAAGATGAGCTACATTTCAAAGAGGCTCTAGCCGGAGCGAAACGGGCGGACAAATAGTTCCGCCGCGAGTGGGAGGACGGCGCACTATGGGGCGCATCAACACCAGGCTTCTTGCCGTGGCCGGAGTCTTGGCGATGGGCGCCACGCTCTTGGGCGGTTGTGCTGAGGAGGAGCCGCCCGTGGCCTACAAGCCGGTGCTTTACCTGTACCCGTCTCAGCCGCAGAGGCTGGAAATCGGTTTCGACTTCGACGGGAAGGTAACGACCTCCTATCCAGAGTTGGCCGCCGCACCAGGCGTTGACGGGGCTTGGCAGGTGGAGGCCGGCGCTGACGGGGTGCTGACCGACGCGCGGGGGAGGTCTTACCCCTACCTATTCTGGGAGGGCGTGCCTGAAACCGAGTTCGTTCAACGGGAAGGGACGGTGGTCGCCAGGGACGAGGTGGTGCCTTTCCTTGAGCGGGCGTTGGCTGCTCAGGGCCTGAACGATCTTGAGGCCGCCGACTTCATCACCTTCTGGGCCCCGCGCATCCAGGCAAACGATTATTCTCTGATCTCCTTCGTCACGGACCAGTACGCACCGATAGCGCGCTACTCCTTCACGGATTTTGCAGGGGATAAAACGGCGCCTGACACGTTCATCCGCGTCTACATGGTGTTTTCGAAGGCGCAGGCGTCCACGTCCGTTCCCGCCCAGGTATTCGGGCCTGCGCCCGTGCGCACTGGATTCACCGCTGTTGAGTGGGGCGGCTCCGAGCTCGACTAGTTGAGGGAGGGCCGTCCACTGCCCGGAGTGTGACCAGTCCGGAAATCGAGAAGGTACGGTTCTCCCCGCAGGATGGAAGCAGGATGGCTACCCTGCAACTAGTGGAGTTCATGCGTCTGGTCCACAGTGGCAGTGCTGGCGCACGGTCTAGGCTTGCAAGTTCGTGGCGGAGGTGGTGAGCGTGTCTTATCGACCGTCTGATTGGTCGGCTCTGCGGCGATCGTCGGATCCGACTCCCGGAGACCCGGTCATCGTGTCCGATGGAGCCAATAGGTATCGGCAGGTTGCGGACGCCATCAGCCGGTGTGCGGCCAACTTGCGCCTACTTGAGGGCGGGGCCAGCCGGGCAGAGTCAGTAACGGCACTCTTGGAGTCGCGCGACACCACCGTGGATGCGGTGTCAAAGGCAGAGAATCGGTTTCGGACCGCCGCGACCGCGCTGGAGACCTACGCCCAGGTACTGGACCGGGTGCAGGTAGACACGGTCAACGCCCTGTACGCGGCTCGGCAAGCCGTGAACGAGCGGGACGAAGCTAACCGAGTCAGGGCCCACTATCAGGGGCTCGCCGAGGACTACCGCTTCTCCGACAACGATGGCGACGACGAGGCTTACACCCGCTATCGGCGTCTGGCGCGCGGCGCCGGTAATGACGCCGATGCCGCCCAGGGGCGCATCGAAGCGCAGATACGAATCGTCGACCAAGCGGTGGTGGACCGAGACGCCGCGGCGCAAAGGGCGGTCGATGCGATCGAGGGCGCCACCTCTGCGGACGCGCTCAACGACTCCTGGTGGGACAACTGGGGCGCCACAATCACCATGTGGATCGCCAAGATAGCGGAGGCAATCTCCGCGATTGCAGGTATCCTCGCGTTGCTCGTGTGCTGGATTCCGGTCATCGGGCAGGCGCTTGCCGGGGTGCTCTTCACGATTGCCGCTATCGCCGGAATCGTCGCTGCGGTTGCAAACATCGCCCTGGCCGCTACCGGGAAGCAGTCGTGGGGCCAGGCAATAGTGTCCGTCATCTTCGCGGCCCTGGGGTGCGTGGGGCTGGGCGGTCTGAAGGGCACGATGGTGGGCGTGAAGTCCGCCTTCGGGAACCTGATGCAGTTGGGAGGCCGGCAAGGCACGGGAGTGATGAGCGCCCTCACGGCGATGGGGGGCGGCGTGAAGGCTCTTGGTGGTGCGAAGGGCATGGCAGCCGGCTACGTGAACAACCTGGTCATGTCCGTGAAGAATGCAGGAAAGTACGTCAAACTCCTGACGGGCCCCAGAACGCCGGCTCGTTACGGAGTCGTGCGGGAAGTCGATGACGCCACATGGAAGTGGCTGCGTCGAAGCAGCCCGAGTAGGGACGTGAAGCGAATGATCGAGCCCAAATATCCCCAGTTTGATCCGGACCTGCGCGACTGGGTGCTGCCAGGCAACCCGACCCGGGGCCCGCTCTCGCCGGACCACATCGTTCCGCTGGATAAGCTCACTCGCATGGAGGGATTCGGCATGCTCACCCGCGAGCAGCAGCTCGCTCTCGCGAATGAGCGACTTAACTTCTTCGGATTAAGCCACCGCGCCAATTCGTCCAAGCAGGCGCTGAGCTACCTCGAGTGGGGTGGCTTTAAGGGGGGAGCCAAAGTCGGCTATACGATTCCGGTGGAGCCGCTGGTGCGCACGGAGATGTCGCGGATCGAAGCTTTGATGGAGCAGCGTCTGCAGGCGATGATCGACGCCATGCTGAGGGGGAGATGATGGGTTTGTTCGGTTGGTTTGGGGGCCGACGCGAGCCGTCAAAGTACGAGCTGCTTGGGCGCTACACGTATGGGCGTCGTCCGATTCGGCCGGTGGAGGGGGAGGTTCCGGCCGGGGAGCCTGTGCCCGCTGAGTGGCGAAAGCTGCCGCTCCTGGCTCCGGCCGAGCGCGTGGAGTTGATGATCTCGCTGATGAGGCGAACGGTCGGGCAGGTGCTGCCCCAGACTCTCGCCTACCTAGAGGAACACTGCTCGGACGCAGAACTGGCCGTGAGCGACGGCCGCTATTGCGTCGTTTACTCCGTGGATACCTTGTCGGGGTCGACGCAGTACTACGGCGGAGGCAATCCCTTGCAGCCGTCCTGGCCCGATGAGGTCGTGGTGGGTGGAATCCGCCAGGTCCGGGGTGTGTGGGACAAGGTTCCTGAGCCGTTGAAGTCCTTCTACGAGCAAACCCACGACGGGTTCTACGATTTCATGTCCCATGGTCTGGGGCTGATCGACCTGGACCAAGCGCATTGTTTGGGCGACTACTATCCCGGCGAGCCGTGGCAGGAGCGGTTGGCGGGGTCGTACACGTTCTACTCGCATGTGACGGGCGGGTACCTGGTGCTCGACATCGATGGGCCCCAGCCGGGCCGGGCTGACATGTGGTGGGGGGACTCCGAGCCCGAGCTGGACGTCGACTTCTGGCGCTACTTGGACGAGCAGACAGTGGGCGGCTTCAACCCGCCGGAGGTAGCGCACCTCCTGAAGGGCCTGTGAGCTAGCTACTCGGCGCCAACAACGGCCCAGGGAGGCCAGTAGGGCCGGTCGAAACGGGCGCCACGCGATCGGTGATTGACCCAAGTTGAAGGGGTTGTGATGGGTTTGTTCGGTTGGTTTGGGGGCCGACGCGAGCCGTCAAAGTACGAGCTGCTTGGGCGCTACACGTACGGTCGTCGTCCGATTCGGCCGGTGGAGGGGGAGGTTCCGGCCGGGGAGCCTGTGCCCGTTGAGTGGCGAAAGCTGCCGCTCCTGGCTCCGGCCGAACGCGTGGAGCTGATGGTCTCGCTGATGAGGCGAACGGTCGGGCAGGTGCTGCCCCAGACTCTCGCCTACCTAGAGGAGCACTGCTCGGACGCAGAACTGGCCGTGAGCGACGGCCGCTATTGCGTCGTGTACACGGTGAGAACAAACTCGGGTAGGGACCGCTATTACGGTGGGGGTAATCCTTTGCAGCCGTCTTGGCCGGATGAGCTTGTAGTGGGTGGGATTCGCCAGGTTCGGGGTGTGTGGGACAAGGTTCCTGAGCCGTTGAAGTCCTTCTACGAGCAGACGCACGACGGGTTCTACGTCTTCATGTCGCATGGTTTGGGGCTGATCGACCTGAATCAGGTGCATTGTTTGGGGGACTACGATCCGGGTGGGCCGTGGCAGGAGCGCTTCGCGGGGTCTTACACGTTCTACTCGCATGTGACGGGCGGTTTCTTGGTGCTCGACATTGATGGGCCCCAGCCGGGCCGGGCTGACATGTGGTGGGGCGACTCCGAGCCGGAGTTGGACGTCGACTTCTGGCGCTACTTGGACGAACAGACAGTGGGCGGCTTCAACCCGCCGGAGGTCGCGCACCTCCTGAAGGGCCTGTGAGGGGTTTGTTCGGTTGGTTTGGGGGCCGACGCGAGCCGTCAAAGTACGAGCTGCTTGGGCGCTACACGTATGGTCGTCGCCCGATTCGGCCGGTGGAGGGGGAGGTTCCGGTCGGGGAGCCTGTGCCCGCTGAGTGGCGAAAGCTTCCGCTCTTGGCTCCGGCCGAGCGTGTGGAGTTGATGATCTCGCTGATGAGGCGAACGGTCGGGCAGGTGCTGCCCCAGACTCTCGCCTACCTGGAGGAGCACTGCTCGGACGCAGAACTGGCCGTGAGCGACGGGCGCTATTGCGTCGTTTACTCCGTGGATACCTTGTCGGGGTCGACGCAGTACTACGGCGGAGGCAATCCCTTGCAGCCGTCCTGGCCCGATGAGGTCGTGGTGGGTGGGATTCGCCAGGTCCGGGGTGTGTGGGACAAGGTTCCTGAGCCGTTGAAGTCCTTCTACGAGCAAACGCACGACGGGTTCTACGATTTCATGTCCCATGGTCTGGGGCTGATCGACCTGGACCAAGCGCATTGTTTGGGCGACTACTATCCCGGCGAGCCGTGGCAGGAGCGGTTTGCGGGGTCTTACACGTTCTATTCGCATGTGACGGGCGGGTACCTGGTGTTCGACATTGATGGGCCCCAGCCGGGCCGGGCTGACATGTGGTGGGGGGACTCCGAGCCGGAGTTGGGCGTTGACTTCTGGCGCTACTTGGACGAGCAGACAGTGGGCGGCTTCAACCCGCCGGAGGTGGCCCACCTCCTGAAGGGCTCGTGAGCTAGTGCTTTGGCGCCGCCAGCGGTAGCGGGGCCGGGGGCCGAGCACGGATGCGCTCAGCTCGGCCCGCGTCGCAAATGCTGCAACGGGGTACATGCGACCGATCGGTGCCACGCCCCCAAGCGGTCGCATGTACCCCGACCGCACGCTTGTACGCTCGGGGGCAAAGCGCCAGCGCCGAACGCGTGCAGCCGCTGCGCAGCCCAGCGCCGCCCGGCTCAGGTGCCCAGCGCCGCCAGGCTCAGGCGCCCAGCACCCTGTCGTAGAACCGCTCGACGCGCGCCCCGGGGATCAGCCAGAGCAGGGAGATGAGGAAGAAGACCAGGTAGGACGCCACCGGCACGAACAACGCCAGCGCGATCGCAACGGCCGACGCCCCAACGGCCACCCACCCGCGCAGGTTGTTGCCGCGCCCGGTGGGGGAGGCGCCCTTGCGGTGGCGCGCTGCGATGTGGCGCTGCAGCACCTGGAAGTTGGCCGAGCACATCAGCAGCACCACGCTGTAGAGGGTGGCCGGCTGCCGGTCGAATGGGTACATGCCCACCCATTCCATCGCAAACGGGATGAGGGTCATCCAGAACAACCAGTGCCGGTTCTTCAGCACCAGCTTCCCGCTGACGGTTTCTACCTTGCTGAAGAGGTTGTGGTGGTTGACCCAGTAGACCCCAACGTAGGAAAAGCTCAGCACGTAGGCGGCGAAGGTGGGCGCAACGGCGACGATCGAGTCCCAATCCAGCGCGGCCGGCGGATCGAGCTTCAAAACCATGATCGTGATGACGATCGCCAGCACCCCGTCGCTGAACGCCTCCAGCCTGCCCTTGGTCATCAGTCACCTTCTTCTCTCACGCCTCGAGGCAATCATTCTCGCCCCCGGCACTCTGGCCGCCAGCATTCTCGCCCCTAGCCCTCCCCGCCCGGCAATCGGCGAAGCGCCCCTTCCCGTCGCGCGCCTTCAGCTCCCGCCCGCCCGTCTCGCGGACCCGCCGCTGGTGGCCCCGGGCCGCGCCCGCGCGCCTTGACACCCTGCCGCGCCCGTCCATATGTTCCGGCCATGAACCGCGCTACCACCGGCCTGCTGGCTTTCGCCCTCATCGTCCTGGGCACCGTGCTCATGAACGTGCGCAAGGTGGAGGCCGTTGCCGCCAACTCGACCCTCTACAGCCTGACCATCGTGGCCGCCGGCATGGTGGCCGCGTTCGGCATCAAGTGGTACGTGAACGCGTTGGATCGCGTGAAGGCCGAAATCCTGGCCTCCGCCCGTCCCTATCAGGCGCCCCTGAAGGTGGCCGGCGCTCTCGTGGTGGTCGGCGCCTTGCTGATCGTGGCCGGCGCCGCCCTGCCTGCGGGAAGGGGATTCACCGCGCTGGGGATTTTGGCCGACGTTCTCTTCGTCGCCGCGATGGGGTGCGCCGTCACCGCTGGGACCCTGCTGCGCGTCGGCCTGGCGAAGAAACGGCAGGACGCCGCGCTTTCCGCCGGGGCCTAGCCGCGTCGGAAGCGCCATGCCGAGCCGGTTTGCAGCGTGACCGATGCCACTTTAGGCTTGAGGTATGAAGCGCATGTTTTCCTTCGCCCTCGGCGTCCTTCTTGTCGTGATCGCGGTGGCCTACCAAGTGCTGCGTCACCACGACCCGCTAGCCGCGTGGCTCACCGCCACCCCGTGGCTGCAATACGTCGGCTGGGCATTCACCGGCGCGGCGATCTCCGTGGGCACTTACTTCCTGGCCAAGGCCTTCCAGTCCACCCCGCGCCACCGCGCCGAGGACCCGCAGGCCTGACCCCGCCGAGTTCGCTGAACTTAGGTCACCCTTACCGATTTGTGGTGTTGCCCACGCCGTCCCGGCGGAGCGCTGCAATTCCGCCAAACCGGGCCCTCAGCGAGCCGCACAGCGAACCCAATCCCGCCCTTCACCTATCGGCCCGCAGCGTCCGTTACGTACCTTGGTCCCATGACCACTTCTTCCCGGGCGCGCCAGGACGCGCCGCACGTTGTGATCGTCGGTGGCGGTTTCGCCGGCCTGTCCGCGCTGGCCAAGGCCACCAGGGCCGGCCTGCACGTGACGCTGATCGACCGCCATCCCTACACCACCTTCCAGCCGCTGCTCTACCAGGTCGCCACCGGCGGCCTGAACCCGGGCGACATCACCTACTCGCTGCGCCGCCTGGCCTCCAACCACGGCGCCGCCTTCCGGCAGGGCCAGGTCTCCTGGATCGACCCGGAGGCCAAGACCGTCTTCCTGGACCAGGGCGATGAGATCTCCTACGACAAGCTCATCCTCACCGCAGGCGTGGGCCCCAACTACTTCGGGGTCACGGGCGCCCCGGAGCACACCCACTCCATCTACACGCGCGCCCGCGCGCTGGCCACGCGGGATGCGATCTTCTCCGGCCTGGAGCAGTTGACCCAGGCCGGAGACCCCGAGCGCCGCTTCACGGTGGCCGTCGTGGGCGGTGGCGCCACCGGCGTCGAGCTGGCCGGCTCCCTGGCCGAGCTCAAGAGCGAGGCCCTGCCCACGATCTACCCGGAGCTGGCCACGGACAACTTCCGGGTGGTGCTGATCGAGATGAGCGACCGCCTGCTGGCCCCCTTCCAGTACCGCCAGCGCCTCTACACGCTGCGCCAGCTGCGCAAGCGGGGCGTGGACGTGCGCCTGCGCACCTCCGTGGCGGCCGTCTCCCCGCACCACATCGAGTTCGGGGACGGCTCCTCCCTGGACGCCGACGTGGTGGTGTGGGCCTCCGGCGTGGGCGCCCACCGCGCGGTACGCGAGTGGGGCATGCCGCTGGGGCGCGGCGGCCGCATCCAGGTTGACCCCACCCTGAAGGTGATCGGCCAGGACCACATCTACGCCGCCGGCGACTGCTGCATCTGCGAGGACGCGCCGCTGCCGCAGCTGGCCTCCCCGGCCCAGCAGATGGGCCGCCACGCGGTGGACCAGATCGTGGCGGAACTGCGCGGCCAGAGCCCGCAGCGCTTCGAGTACAAGGACAAGGGCATCATGGCCACCATCGGGCGCGGCGCCGCCGTGGTGGAGCTCTCCGGCGGCCCTACCTTCCGGGGCTACCCGGCCTGGGCCGCCTGGGTGGGCCTGCACCTGGTGACGCTGCTGGGCGGCCGCAACCGCCTGCAGACGATGGTGAACATGGCCTTCCGCTTCTTCGAGTGGCCGGCCTCCGCCGCCACGATCGTGGGCGACATGGTGGCCCCCACCAAGCGCTCGCGCCGCACGGGTAAGCCGGCCGATCCGGCCAAGTAGCGCCCGGCCTTGCTACTTGGCTAACCCCGCCGGGCGGTGGCGTCGGTACGACGCTGCCGCCCGGCGGCCCCCTTTTCGCGCACGCCCCCTGCCCGGCTTGCCCGTATGCTTGCCCGGACGCGAAAGGCAGGATTCGGTGAGCTTTCTTTACATATGGGGTTGGGTGTGCGCCGTCGTGGGCTCCCTGCCCACCTTCCCGCAGATCTCCCGCATCCGAAAGGCCGGCACCACCGCCGGGATCTCTGCCCTGAACTGGCAGCTGACCGCCGCCTGCTTCGGCGGCTGGGTGGTGCACTCCTTCACGGTGGGCGCGACGAACATGATCGCCCCGAACATCCTGCTGCTGGTGACCTCCGCCTACATCGTCTGGCTGATCGCCGCCGACCGCTCCCAGCGCCCCTGGGACGTGCTGTGGCCCATCCTGGCCACCTTCGCCGCGATCGTGGCGGTGCGTTTCGCGTTCGGCCCGGTGGCCTTCGGCATCGCCGTGGTGGTGCCGCAGTCGGTGGGCCTGATTGGTCAGATCCGTGACCTGGTGGTGCGCCGCGACCTTACCGGCGTCTCCCTGGGCTACCTGGTGATCAACCTGGTGCTGCAGGCCTTCTGGTTCTCCTGGGGCGTGCTGGCCCACGAGCGCGGCGTCATCACCGCCACCTCGATCATGATGGTCGTGGCCGGCGCCACCCTGGCCACCTACCTGGCCCGCCGCGCCGGGTGGCAGCCCGCCAGCCTGCGCGAGGCCCGGTAGGCAAAGAAAGCGGCGGGGCACCAGGGAAGTTCTCCCCGGGCCCCGCCGTCGCTTTGCTGCCGCCGCGCCGCCGCCACCGTTAAGTTGCCGCGCCGCCGCAGCCGCGCCCCGACTCTGGCCGGCCGCCTACCTACCCGCCGCGTTCTCGCTTCGGTCGGTGGGCGACGTCGGCCACCTGCCAGCGCGTCAAACGCGGCCAGCCCCAGCAGCGGCGGATCAGCAGTGGGCGGCCGCCACCGCCAAGGCGAGGGCGTCCTGGAAGCGAGTCTGGCGCTCCTGCGCCGTCATGTCACCGGAGTGGTCCAGCAGGTGGTCGCTCACGGTCAGCACCGCCAACGCCTCGCGGCCAAACTGCGCGGCCGTGGCGTACAGGGAGGCGGCCTCCATCTCCACACCCAACGTGCCGTAGGCGGCCAGGCGCTCGGTCTGGCCCTCCGGGGTGAAGTAGAAGTGGTCGCGCGAGATGATGGTGCCCACGTGCACCTTCGCCGCAGCGCTCAGCTCCGCGTTGGCCTCGAATGCCTCCACCGCGGCGCGCGCCAGGTTGAAGGAGGCAACGGCGGAGTAGTGCACGCCCGGGATGCGCAGGGAGTTCATCGCGGAGTCGGTGTGCGCGCCCACGGCCACGATCACGTCGCCCACCTTCACCTGCGGGGCGATACCGCCCGCAGTGCCCACGCGGATGATGCGCTCCACGCCGAACTGCTCAAACAGCTCGGTGGCGTAGATGGTGGCGCTGGCCTGCCCCATGCCGGAGCCCATCACGGACAGCGGCTTGCCGTTGACGGTGCCGCTGAAGCCCAGCATGCCGCGCACGTCGTTGACCAGGCGGGCGTCCGGCATAAGCAGCTCCGCGATCGCCTGAGCACGGCGCGGGTCGCCCGGCATGAGGACGGCGGGGGCGAAGTCGCCCTTTTCTGCGTTGATGTGAGGTGTGGCCATGAATACTCCTCTATTCGTTACGTCACTTGCCCTAATGACACCACATTTCCGCCTGGAACTCGCCCCGGGCGGGGGAGTGGGGCGAGGAGGCGGGTAGGGGCGGCGTCGCCACGAATCGCCCCGAGTGTCCAACATGTGAGCGTGAATTGTTCATGGAAATTGCCTGGGAGAAAACTTGACGCCATCCAAAAGCTAAAACGGACCTCGAAAGGGGAGACATGAGCAAGCAGCCTGCGCAAGGCAGCAAGCGCGAGCAGTGGAGCGGCCAATACGGCTTCCTCCTGGCCGCCATCGGCTCCGCAGTCGGCCTCGGCAACATCTGGCGCTTCCCCGGCGTCGCATACACCAACGGCGGTGGCGCATTCCTGCTGCCCTACCTGTTCTCCCTAGTACTCGTGGGCATCCCGGTGCTGCTGTTCGACTACGCCATGGGCCACCGCTACCGCGGCTCCGCCCCCACCGTATACCGCCGCGTCAAGCGCTCCTCGGAGTGGATCGGCTGGTTCCAGGTGCTCGTCAGCTTCGTCATCATGAGCTACTACGCCGTGGTAATCGCCTGGGCCGGCTCATACGCCTGGTTCTCCTTCAAGCTGGCCTGGGGCAAGGACGCCGCCGGATTCTTCTTCGGCAAGTACCTGCACATCGCAGAAGCCCCCGGCATCTCCGCCAGCCCCGTCTGGCAGGTCCTGGTTCCGCTAGTGGCCGTGTGGGGCATCGCCCTGTTCATCATCGGCCGCGGCGTCGTCAGCGGACTGGAGAAGGCTAACAAGGTCTTCCTGCCGGTCCTGGTCATCCTGTTCGGCGCCCTGGTTGTGCGCGCCCTGTTCCTGCCCGGCGCGGTGCAGGGCCTGACCGCCTTCTTCACCCCCAACTGGTCCGCCCTGGCAGACCCCAACGTGTGGATGGCCGCCTTCGCGCAGATCTTCTACTCCCTGTCCATCGGCTTTGGCATCATGCTCACCTACGCCAGCTACCTCAAGCGCCGCTCCAACCTGGGCGGCACCGGCCTGGTGGCTGCCTTCGCCAACTCCTCCTTCGAGATCCTGGCCGGCGTGGGCGTGTTCGCCGCCCTCGGCTTCATGGCCCACCAGCAGGGCGTGGGCGTCGGTGACCTGGAGGGCATCGCCGGCGTGGGCCTGTCCTTCGTCACCTTCCCGACCATCATCGCCATGATGCCCGCAGGCGCCCTGTTCGGCGTGCTGTTCTTCTCCTCCCTGTTCCTGGCCGGCCTGACCTCCCTGGTCTCCCTAATCCAGGTGGTCGCCGCCGCGCTGCAGGAGAAGTTCGGCCTGAACAACGTCAAGGCCGCCTTCACCGCCGGCCTGCCCGCCGCGCTCCTGTCCGTCACCCTGTTCGCCACCACCACCGGCCTGTACTCCCTGGACATCGTGGACAAGCACATCAACGAGATCGGCATCGTGTTCATCGCGATCGTGGCGATGGTCTACATGAGCTTCTTCGCCCGCAAGCTGCCCGAGCTGCGCATGTCCATCAACGTGGTCTCCTCCGTCTCCATCGGCCGCTGGTGGCCGGTCCTGGTGGGCGGATTGATCCCCGCCGTGCTGGCCTACATGCTCTCCTCCACCCTGTGGGGCCTGATCACCGAGGCCTACGAGGGCTACCCGTGGTGGATGCTGGGCACCCTCGGCTTTGGCTGCATCGCCTTCGCGTTCGTGCTCACCGCAGTCTTCGCTAACCTGCCGTGGCGCAACGACGTCGACAGCTACAAGCCGCTTGACCTGCCCGGTACCGTGCCGCCGCGCCCGAACGGCAAGAACGGCACCCTGACCGCCGCTACCTCTAAGGAGAACTGACATGCCGGTTAACGCGATCCTGTTGATGCTGGCCGCCTTCGCCGTGGTGTGGGGAGGGCTCGTAGCCTCCATCGTGGTGCTGCTCTACAAGCCCCAGCCCATCGACGTCTACGAAGAGGACGGCGAGCAGGCCCACCTGCTGCCCGGCTACTAAACCAGCCGCCCCAACTGGGTGCCGCTGCGTGAAGCAGCCCTTTGACCGTGGCCGACGCTCCACCCGCCGCTCTTAACCGAGTAGGTGGGTGGAGCGTCGGCCGCCTTAACAAAAAAGGGGCCGCGACTTTTGGAACTGGCGAGAGCGCTGGCTAGAGTTGGCGCGGACTAAAAGGAGAAAAAGTGACCAAGCTCGTTGCCTTCGACCTGGATGACACCCTGGCCCCCTCCAAGCAGGCGCTGCCCGCCCCGATGGGCAAAGCCCTGCAGGACCTGCTGGACGTGGCGGAGGTGTGCATCATCTCCGGCGGCCAGATGGGCCAGTTCGAGTCCCAGGTGCTGTCCAACCTGACGCTCTCCGACGCCCAGGCACGTCGACTCCACCTCATGCCCACCTGCGGCACCCGCTACTACACGTGGGACGGCACCGAGTTCGCGCTGCGCTACGCCCACGACCTCACCGAGGAAGAGAGCGCCAACGCCTGCCGCGCCCTGGAGGAGCAGGCCCGCGCCCTGGGGCTGTGGGAGGAACAGACCTGGGGAGACATCCTGGAAAACCGCGGCTCCCAGATCACCTTCTCCGCGCTGGGCCAGGAGGCCCCGCTAGAGGCCAAGAAGGCGTGGGACCCCACCGGTGAGAAGAAGGAGAAGCTGCGCGCCGCCGTGGCCAAGCTGCTGCCCACCCTGGAGGTGCGCTCCGGCGGCTCCACCAGCGTGGACATCACCAAGAAGGGCGTGGACAAGGCCTACGGCATGGAGCGCCTGGCCGCCGAGACCGGCATCGGGCTAGACGAAATGCTGTTCGTGGGCGACCGCCTGGACGAGGGCGGCAACGACTACCCGGTCAAGGCCCTGGGGGTGGACTGCGTCGCGGTTGAGGGCTGGGAGGACACCGTCAAGGTGGTGGGCGACTTCGTGGCCGCGCGCGCCTAGCCCGCAGCCGGCCGCCCCAGCGCGGCGAGCGCCTGGAGCCACCACGCCTGCGGGGGAACGGTCAGGGTCAGGCGCTCGACCACCACGCCGCACCAATCCACTAGGAGCACGGTGGGGGTGCGCGCAACCCCGAAGGCCTCGCCTACCGCGAGGGCACGGGACACGTCCACCTCCACCAGATCAGGCGCCCCCGCTGGGGTAGTACCCAGGTGCTTCAGGGCCAGTTGCAGGCGCAGCTTGACCGCCCGGCACGGCGCGCACACGGGCGAGGTGAAAGCGAGCACGGTGCCGGCGGCGGGCCAGTCTCCCTGCGCGCCTATCCAGGCGCGCTGAAGCTGCGTCCCAACGGCGGGCGGGGTGGGCGGCAACGCGTTACTCACGCCGCGAGAGTCTACGGGCCGCGTCCATGCCTGGGCGCGGCCAGGTGGGAGACTATGGCAATGCTCATCACCCTGACCGACGCCAACGACCCGCGCCTGCACGACTACGTCGGCCTCACCGACGTCGCCCTGCGCACCAAGACTGAGGAACCCGCCGGGCTCTACATGGCGGAGTCCACCAACGTCATCCAGCGCGCCGTGGCCGCCGGCCACCGCCCCCGCTCCATCCTGATGGCGCCGCGCTGGCTAGATACCATGCGCCCCACCCTGCAGGCCGTGGGCGGCGGAGACCCCGACGGCGGGGAGGTGCCGGTCTTCCTGGCAGAGGAGGACCTGCTGCAAAGAATCACCGGCTTCCACCTGCACCGCGGCGCTCTGGCCGCCATGCACCGCCCCGAGCTGCCCGACGTCGCCGAGCTGTTGGACGGCGTCGCGGACCGCGCGGCGGGCAGGCCGCTGCGCGTGGCGATCCTGGAGGCGCTGGTGGACCACACCAACGTCGGCGCCGCCTTCCGCTCCGCCGCCGCGCTGGGGGTGGACGCCGTGCTGGTCACCCCCACCTGTGCAGACCCCCTCTACCGGCGCAGCGTGCGCGTCTCCATGGGCACCGTCTTCCAGGTGCCCTGGACCCGCATCCCGCACTGGCCGGACCTGTCCGCGCTGCACCAGCGCGGATACACCGTGGCCGCGCTGGCCCTGAGCGACGACTCCGTCAGCCTGGACGAGTTCGTCACCACCCCGGAGTGCGGACAGGGCAACGTGGCCCTGGTGCTGGGCGCGGAGGGAGACGGCCTGGCCCCGCGCACCATCGCCGCCTGCGACCGCGTGGTGCGCATCCCAATGGCCGGGGGAGTCGACTCCCTCAACGTGGCAGCCGCAGCGGCGGTGGCGTTCTGGGCCACCCGCGCAGCCCGGGGCTAGGCCGCCGCGCAGTTCGGGCTTAGGTCACCCGAGCGGCCCGGGGCTTGGCCACCGCGTAGGGCCGCCAGCCTAGGCCGCCTGGACGGACCGCCAGCCTAGGCCGCCAACTGCTGCGCCGCCGCGATCGAGAGGCAGGCAGCGCCGGTGAGAACCAGCCTGCCGCCTCCTGTTGGCCGGGTCGCCCTGCGGCGAATACTGGCGCCCGGCCCAGTCAGTCCCACCACAGGCGCCAGGCGGGGGTGTAGGGCGGCCAGGGCGGCAGCACCCGCGCGATCTCATCGGGTGGAGCCAGGGCGTCCAGCTCCAGGTCCCGGCTCAGGCGCCGCCACAGCGCGTTGCAGTCACACTCGCCCCGGTGGTCGCGGTGCACCGTGGCGTCGGTGTAGCCGGGCACCAGGATCGCGTCGATGCTGATGCGCTCGTCGCTGCGCTGCGGACCGATGCCGTAGCCGCACAGGCTCACCCCGTCGTGCTTCACCGCCGCCCGCAGTAACGCCCCCAGCGTGGGGGCCAGGTTCTGCCTGTCCGCCAGCTGGGCGGGCGGCAGGTTGGCCAAGAGGAAGGACGCGGCCGGCCCGCCCAGGCCCAGCAGGGGCACAAAGTCTGTGGTCGGGGCGCCGTCCTTCACCCACCGGTCGGGGGCGTCGTCCAAATGGGGCGTGGGCGTGAAGGCCGCCAGCTCCTCCCACAAGCCGGCGCGAACGCTCCACCCCGGCGGGCCGTAGGGCCCCTCGGGCGAGGCGGGGGAGGGCACCTGGCCCGTCGAAGCAGCGGACGGGCAGTAGGCAAGCGTGGACATCTTCTCTCTCCTTTCGACCCACCCACCATCCCCGTGGGCCGCTGCACGCAGCCAGGGCCCGTGCGCAGGGGGCAGCACTCGGCGTTATGCACAGCTTGGCCGCCGCCGGGCAATCCCCAGGTCGCCACCTGCGCGCTCGCGGCGTGCCTGGTGCACCAAGCGCCAGGTGGTGGGGGAAGAAACGCCCCAAGTCCCACTAGGCTTGTCCTCATGATCTACCGGGCGCTTTTCAACCTAGTCTTTGCCAAGCAGGATCCGGAGGAGGTGCACGTCAGGGCCGTGAAGGCCTTGTCCATGGCGGGTAACTGCCGGGCCACTGCCGCCGTCATGCGGGCGCTGTTTGGCCGTCGCGTGGATAGCACCCTCACCCGCGCCCACCTGGAGCACAAGAGCCCCTTCGCCCGCCCCGTGCCCGGCATCCTGGGTCTGGCCGCCGGCATGGACAAGGACGCCACCGCCGTGCTGGGCATGGACGCCCTGGGCTTCGGTTTTGTGGAGGTAGGCACCTTCACCGCCCTGGCCCAGCCGGGCAACCCCAAGCCGCGCCTGTTCCGCCTCATTGAGGAGCGCGGGATCATCAACCGGATGGGCTTCAACAACCACGGTGCCGCCGCCGCCGGCGAGCGCCTGCGCAAGCTGCGCAGCACCAAGGCCGGGCGGGCCGTGTTCGTGGGGGCCAACATCGGTAAGTCCAAGGTGACCCCGCTTGAGGACGCCGTGGCCGACTACGTCACCTCCGCCCGCCACGTGGCCCGCTGGGCCGACTACCTGGTGGTCAACGTCTCCTCCCCGAACACCCCCGGCCTGCGCGACCTGCAGAACGTCGAATCGCTGCGGCCGATTCTCGCTGCGGTGCAGCAGGCTGCCGACGTTGCCGCCGGCCGCCACGTCCCGTTGTTTGTGAAGATCGCGCCGGATTTGGCTCCCGAGGACCTGGAGGCGGTGGCCCAGCTGGTGCTGGAGCTGGACCTGGCGGGCGTGGTGGCGACCAACACCACGATCGACCACGACCAGCGCCACGGCGCCGGTGGCCTGTCCGGGGCGCCGCTGACGGAGAAGTCCCTGGCGGTGGTGCGCTCGCTGCGCGCCGCGCTGGGGCCGGACAAGACCATCATCGGCGTGGGCGGGATCAGCACGGTGGCGCAGGCCGAGCGGATGCTGGAGGCCGGCGCCAACTACCTCCAGGCCTACAGCGCCTTCATCTACGAAGGCCCGGCCTGGCCCGGCCGCATGAACCGCGCGCTGGCGCGCCTGGGCTACGCCGGCTGAGCGTTCCGGGGCCCGGGAGGGGCAGAGGGGCGGATCGAAGCGGCCCTAATGTTTCAAATTCGTACGGCCTAGACCTTGTGCAGCCGACCTAGACCTTGCGTAGCGCTCTACGGTCTAGGTCGAGTGCATAAGGTCTAGGTCGAGCGGTTTAGCTCAGGGGAGGGTGGCCGGCCTCGGGCCCGGGGGCCAGGAGTTTGTGGGCCCGATCAGTGGGGCGTGGATGGCCCCATGGGCGGGCTTGTAATCGGGGCCGGGGGCTATTTCAGGTAGTGGAGCTCTCCGCGCGTGGTGACTGCCACGCGGGTGCCCGCCGGCAAGGCTCGCGCCTCCCCGGCCCTGCGCACCGTGACCGTGGCGCGCGCACCGCTCGCGGGCTGCTGCTGCGCCGCATCGGCTCGCTGCGCCGCCGCGCCGGCTTGCCGGCGCGGCTCCAGTTCCACAGTCACCAGCTGGGAGTGACCCAGGAACCGGGTGGAGACCACGTGCCCGGTGGCACCGGCAAGTCCAGCCCTACCGGCAAGGCCGAAAGCCGCAGTGGCGTCGGTGGCCCCGCAGGCGGGAGCCGCCTGGGCAGCGCCGGCTGCGGGGGACTCCTGCCGGCCCGCGCTCTCCCGCTCAGGGCCCGAAGCGCCTGCAGCCCCCGACGGGGCGAGCACGGTGAGCTCCAGCTGCTCCGGGCGCGCCACGACCAGCGGCGGGTTCGCGTCGTCCCCCGGGGCGGGCCGGCTCGCTCCCGTCTCGGCGAGGCCCGCTCCGCTGCGACCCGCGCAGCTCTGGCCCGCCTCTTCCCGGGCGGCCGCAGGCGTAGCGGAGGCGGGCGGAACGTCGGCCAACTGCCCAGCCGGCAGCACGTTCGCCTCACCCACAAATGCGGCCACCCACGCATCGGCAGGGGCGCAGTAAAGCTCGCGGGGAGTGCCCACCTGGACCAGGTGACCGTCGCGCAACACCGCCACAGTGTCGGAACAGGAAAGCGCCTCCTCCTGGTCGTGCGTGATCAGCAGCGTGGGCAGGTTCTGCTGGCGCAGGATCGCAAACACCTCCTCGCGCAGCCGTGACCGCAACGAGGGATCCAGGGCGCTAAAGGGCTCGTCCAACAACAGCAGGCGCGGCTGGGGCGCCAACGCCCGCGCGAGCGCCACCCGCTGCTGCTGCCCGCCAGAGAGCTGGTGCGGTAGGCGCCCCTCCAAACCCTCCAGGCCCATCAACCGCACCATCTCCAGCACGCGCGGGTGGGAGGCGGCGCGGCGGCGGCTCACCCCCCTAAGCCCGTAGGCGATATTGGCCGCCACGGTCAGGTGGGAGAACAAGGCGCCCTCCTGCGGCACCAAGCCCACGCGGCGCTTGTCCACCGGCACCCCCGTGATGTCGGCGCCATCCATCAGCACCTCGCCCGCGAAGGGCGTGTGCAGGCCCGCCAGCACACGCAACAGAGTCGTCTTGCCACTGCCGGAGGCGCCCAGCACCGTCGTGACCTGCCCGGAGGCGATCTCCAGGTCCAGGCCGTGCAAAACCGGCCTGCCCTGAACGTACTGGGCGCTGAGATTGCGAACTTGGACCGTCACGGCAGATCAATCCTCCGAGCGAGCATGAGGGACGGGATGATGCCCACCAGCATGAGGGCAAGACCGGCGGGGGCGGCGGCGCCGTACGCGCCAAGCGAGCTGGAGTTCCACAACTCCGTGGCCAGCGTGTGCGTCCCCGTCGGGCGCAACATGAGCGTGACCGGCAGCTCCTTCATCACCGCCGTCGCCACCAACAACCAGCCCGCGCCGATGGCGGGCAGGGCCTGCGGCAGGCAGACGCGCCGCCACACGCGCAGCTTGGAATCGCCCAGCGTGCGCGCGGCCTCCTCAGCGCCCACCGGCACCTGCTGGAAGCCCGCGCGCACGGCCCCCACCCCCTTGGGCAGGTAGAGCAGCACGTAGGCCACCACCAGCGCGCCCATGGTCTGGTACGCCCCCGGCGCCGCCTGCAGGGTCAGAGAGACCATCGCCAACGCCAGCACCACCCCGGGCAGGGCGTGCGCGGAGAACGTTGCCATCTCCAGGAACGTGACCGTGCGGGCCCGCACACGGGCCGCTATATAGGCCAGCGGCAGCCCCACCGCAGCGGCCAGCGTGGCCGCCGCGAAGCCGAAGACCAGGGTGGTCAGGGCGGCGTCGGCCAGCCGGGACCAATCCGTCTCATACCGCGTGTTCTTCAGAGAACGAAACAGCAGCGCACCGATCGGGGCGGCCACCGACGCCACCGCCACGGTAGACAGGCCGGCGCACGCCAGCGCCGTCAGCGGCCCAGACAGGCGCGAGCGCGCGGCAGCGTAACCCGCAGAGACGGCCCGGTGATGGCGGGTACGAAACAAGTTCTCCAGCAACACCAGGAGCGCGGCGATCAGCGTGATCACCACGCCCATCACAGCGGGAGCGAAGCGGGACGAGCCCGCCGTGATCAGCGCGAACACGCCCGTTGAAGCGGCGCACGAAAAACGTCTATGGGTCCCAAGAGACTCGTTGTCACCTTAGACTTTAGGGCTGTGAATATCAACTTTTTCGATAACTGAACGAAGTAGGTTACAAAACA
>NZ_JBZXJM010000032.1:0-45846 GCF_058725725.1 Buchananella sp. 103232
CATCTACAACCAAGTCTTGGGACCCATAGACGTTTTTCGTGCGCCGCTTCACGCTGGAGGGCAGCGTGCGCGCATGGCCCGCGCCCACCAAGTTCGGGTGGCGGGTGGAGGTCTGCCTGGAACGCCTCCAGTCCGGGGCGCCTGCGGGGGCGGGTGCGAGCCCAGATAGGGGGAGCCGGGCACGAACAGGCGTGCGTCTGGGGGAGGTGCAACGCGGAAGCACAGGAGCCGGCCCCGCTCGCCTGGCGGGCGGCGCCTCCTGGACCCCGGTGGGCGGGCGGGTAGAGGTGCGCGCCACCGATTCGGTGTGGAGCGAGCTTTCTCTGGGGCAGCGAATCAGGTTTTCCGGCACCACCAAGGAGGTGGGGCGACACGAGCGCGCCCTGGTGCGCCTAAAGGCCCGGCGGCCCCCGATCAGCTTGGATTCTCCCGCTGCGGTGGAGTGGCGTCAGCAAGCCAGCGCGGCGGTGCGTTCCAGGGCGAGCTCCCCGCTGGTGGCTGGACTGGGCTGGGGGCAGCGCACCGACCTGCCTGCCCAGCTGACAGCGCAGATGCGCGCCACCTCTCTCACCCACCTCACGGCGGTCTCCGGCGCCCACCTGGCGATAGTGGTGGGCCTGGTGGCGGCGCTGGCGGGTGGACCCAGGTGGCTGCGCCTGGCGCTGACGGGGCTGTGCGCGGCCGGGTTCGTCTGGCTGGTGGGGCCCAGCGCCTCGGTGGTGCGCAGCGCCACGATGGTGGCGATCGCTTTAGCGGGGCTGGCACTTAACCGGGCGGTTACCACCGCCGGAGCACTCTGGCTCACGGCCACCGTCATGCTCCTAGCCGACCCGCACAACGCCCTGGACTACTCGTTCGTGCTCTCCTTCCTGGCCACAGCGGGGATAGTCCTGCTCGCGCCCCGCCTGGCCCGTCGATTGTCGCGCCGCCTGCCGCGCTGGCTCGCCCTGGCCCTGGCGGTGCCGGTGGCCGCCCAGGCGGCGACCCTGCCGGTGACGGTCCTGCTAAACCCGGCCCTGCCGCTGTACTCCGTCCCGGCCAACCTGCTAGCCGGGATCGCGGTGGGTCCGGCCACGGTGGCTGCCCTGCTCGCCCTGGCTGCCGGCGAGGCGTGGTGGGGCGTTCCCGCCCTTTGGTTGGCCGACGTTCTCTCCGCCTGGATCGCGGCCGTGGCCGCCTTCTTTGCCCGCCTGCCCGGCGCCAACCTGCCGTGGGTAAGCGGGCCGGTTGGAGCGGCGCTCTCCGCCGCCGCGTTGTTGCTTGCTTTCGCAGGGGTCGCAGTGGCCGGCTCGCGACGAGGCAAAGCCTGGCGCAGCCGGATCGGGCGTGCCTGGGGCGACCGCCGCGAGGGGCGGGAGGCGTGCGGGGGAGGCGGGAGGAACGTCGGGCACCAGGCGCTGACCTGGCGCGAGCGACGGGTCAGCGGGAGGGCCATGCGCGGCCGGGCCGGGTCTAGCCGCGCTGTGGCGTGGGCATGGTGGGGGCTGGCGCTCCTCGTCCTACTGGTCGGCGCGTTGGCGTGGTGGCGGTGGGCGCCCGGCCCGGGGCTGGGCGGGCACTGGGAGGTCTACCAGTGCGACGTGGGGCAGGGCTCCGCAGCCCTGGTGCGCACCGAGTCGGGCGGCGCGGTGCTGCTGGACACCGGGCCGGCCGACGGGGAGGTGGACCGGTGCATCGCGCAGGCCGGCGTGACCCGAATCGACCTGCTGGTCATCTCCCACCTGCACGCAGACCACATAGACGGCCTGCCCACCGTGCTGGCCACCGTGCCGGTGGGGCAGGCACTGCTGGGGCCCGGGGTGGTGCCGCAGGCCACGCACGCCCGCGTCATTGCGCAGCTGGAGGCGGCGGGGGTGCCCCACCGCGTGCCGGAAGTGGGGGAGCAGGGCGAGCTGCCCGGCGGGGTGAGGTGGCGGGTGCTGGGGCCATCGGCGGGACTGGCGCGGGCCAGCCGGCTCACAGAGGAAGGGATGAACAACACCTCCCTGGTGGTGGGAATCGAGCGGGCGGGACTGGATGTGCTGGTGCCCGGGGACGCGGAGGAAGCCTCCCAACGCGAGCTGGCAGTTGCGAGCTCGGCGTGGTCGCCCGCCGACTCCACCTGGGAGGTAGTGCTGGTACCCCACCACGGCTCGGCCAACTGGGACGCCGCCCTGCCCGCAGCGGTGCGCGCGCCGGTGGCACTCATCAGCGTGGGAGCCGAAAACACATACGGGCACCCCGCCCCGCGAGTGGAGAGCGCTTACCGGCAGTGGGGGCGCGTCTACCGCACCGACCGGTGCGGCCCCATCGCGCTCGCGGCCAGGCGAAACGGGGACGGCCAGGTGGCGGGGCTGCGGGTGGAGGCACGCTGCCGAGGCGGGTGAGGTGGTGCGTGTGTGCGGCGGTGGCGCCCCGCTGCGCCGGGCGGGGGCGCGGCAACGTCGTCCCTCTGCGCCGGGCAGGTGGGCGCGGCAGCGTCGTCCCTCTGCGCCGGGTGGTGGGCGCGGCAACGTCGTCCACGGGCAGCCAGAGGGGCGGGTCAACAAATGTGGGTGGCGCGTGGCAAGGTATAGGCATGTGCGCAGCTAAGAAGACCGCCTCGGTGTCGTGGGAACAGGCCACCTTGGCGCCGGTGGTGCTGATTCGCTGCGGCGAGCCGCTGCTGGCGGACCGGGCGCAGAGTGCGCTGCTGCGCCAGGCGCGCCAGGCCGACCCGCAGGTTGAGGTCACGCAGCTAGATGCGGCCACGTACGAGGTCGGCACGCTGTCCGTGGTCACCAGCCCCTCCCTTTTCGGGGAGCGGCGCCTCATCCTCATCCCGGACCTCGAACTGGCCAGCGACGCGCTGATCGGCGACGCGCTCGCCTACGTGGCCGCGCCCGAGCCGGACGTGTGGCTGGTGGCGCGGCACAACGGCGGCCAGCGCGGCAAGAAGCTGCTGGATGCGATCGCGGCCAGCTACCCGGTAGTGGCGGGAGAGCAGATCAAAAGCCAGCGGGACAAGGCCGCCTTCGTGGAGGCAGACGTGCGGCGGGCCGGCTTCCGCATCGACCCCGACGCGGTGCAGGCGCTGGTGGACGCGCTCGGATCGGACCTGCGGGAGCTGTCGGCTGCGGTGGCGCAGCTGCTGTCTGACGTGAGCGCGTCGGGCGTGCAGACCGTCACCGCCGCGCACGTGTCTCGCTACTATTCCGGCCGCATCGAGGCCACCGGATACAGCGTGGCCGACGCTGCCGTGGCAGGCCGCGCCGCCACCGCGCTCAAACTGCTGCGGCACGCCCTGGCCACCGGGGTGCGGCCGAACATGATCGTCGGTGCGCTCGCGGCCAAGGTGCGCCTGCTGGCCCGGCTGAGCGCGGGGCCGCACGTGAGCGCCCGCGAACTGGGGATGCAGCCGTGGATGGTGGACCGGGCCAAGCGGGAGGCCGCGCAGTGGTCCGAGCCCGGCCTGGCGGCGGCAATCCGGGCCGTGGCGGCCGCCGACGCGGAGGTCAAGGGAGGCGGCAAGGACGGCGAGTACGCGGTCGAACGCGCCATCACCCGCATCTGCGAGGCGCACGGACGGCGCCCCAACCCCGCTCTAAAGCTCAACTACTGAGCGGAATCCGGGGCGCCGAGGGCACCGAGCCTTTTCACTATGTGGAGGCGGGTAACCCAGTCCATGGACGCGCTACCTATCATTCAAGAATGACTTCCCTCTCGAGAAACGAGCGTCTGGACAAACTGCCCTTCAACACGGAGCACCGCCGCCTCTTGGTGGGATCCGGGCTGGGCTGGGCACTGGACGCGATGGATGTTGGACTCATCTCCTTCGTGATGGCGGCCCTGGCGGCCGACTGGGGCCTGACCAAGGACCAGACCGGCCTGATCGCCTCGATCGGAATGGCCGGCATGGCCGTCGGTGCCACCTTCGGTGGCCTGATCGCCGACAAGCTGGGACGCAAGCAGGTATTCGCGCTCTCCCTGCTGATCTTTGGACTGGCCACCGGCGCGTCCGCGCTGGCCACCTCCCTGGGCCTACTGCTGGTGTTCCGCTTCATCGTCGGACTGGGTTTGGGCGCCGAGCTGCCCGTGGCCTCCACCCTGGTCTCCGAGTTCGCCCCCGCCTCTATCCGTGGCCGCGTGATCGTGCTGCTGGAGGCCTTCTGGGCGGTCGGCTGGATCCTGGCCGCGCTGATCGGCTACTACGTGGTGCCAGGCGAGAACGGCTGGCGCTGGGCGTTGGCCATCGGCGCCGTGCCCGCCCTGTATGCGCTCTACGTGCGCCGCAGCGTCCCAGAATCCGTCCGCTTCCTGGAGGAAGCCGGGCGACACGAGGAGGCGGAGGCCTCCGTGCGCCAGTTCGAAGCCGGCCGGCCCCTGCGCGGCGTGCTGGCGGCCCCGGCCTCTGCGGTGGTGGAGCAGGAGCACGTGGGTGCGGCCACCGGCGTGCGCGCGCTGTTCAGCGCGGTGTTCCTCAAGCGGACCGTCGGCCTGTGGGGCGTATGGTTCTTCCTGAACTTCGCCTACTACGGCGCCTTCATCTGGCTGCCCAGCCTCCTCGTGGCCGGCGGGACCAGCCTGACCAAGTCCTTCGCCTACACCCTGGTGATCACCCTGGCCCAGCTGCCCGGCTACGCCGTGGCCGCCTGGCTGATCGAGAAGTGGGGCCGACGCGCCACCCTGGCCACCTTCCTGGCCGGCGCCGGTGCAGGCGCCGTGTTCTTCTCCCAGGCCGGCAGCCCGGTGACGATCGTGGCCGCAGGATGCGTACTGTCCTTCTTCGCGCTGGGTGCGTGGGGTGCCGTCTACGCGGTGACCCCGGAGGTTTACCCGACCGCCATCCGTGCCACCGGTGCCGGCTGGGCCGCCGGCTTTGGGCGCCTGGCCTCCATCGCCGCGCCCATGCTGGTGCCGGTGATGCTGCGCTCGGTGTCCACCAACGTAGTCTTCGGCGTATTCGCCGCAGCCTTCGCACTGGCCACGCTGAGCGCGCTGCTACTGCCAGAGACCAAGGGGCGCGCGCTGGCCTAACCCAAGCAACTCCGCCGGGCTGGCCCGCTAGCCGGGTCGGTCGCGAATCCACTGTGACGGGCGGGGAGACGAGCCTCACGGCGCGTCTCCCCGCCCGCCTGTGTCTGGGCCGCACTTGCCTTTTGTGGGGGTCGCCGGGGAGTTGTGCCGCCCGCCCGCCTGTGTCTGGGCCGGACTTGGCTTATGTGGGGGTCGCCGGGGAGTTGTGCCGCCCGCCCGCCTGTGTCTGGGCGTGCCATTGCGGAAGTGGAGTCCTCCCCTCAGATGGTTTCCCGCCCGGCCACGCAGCTGACGCCCAGCCCGGGTGTTCGGGGGCCGGGGAGCGGGGCTTGGTGGCGAAGCTCGACGTTTGGTGCCCAATCTCGACGTTTGGGGGTGAATCTAGACGTTAGGTGGGGTGGGAACGTCGAGTTGAGAGGGCGAACGTCGAGTTGAGAGGGCGAACGTCGAGTTGAGAGGGCAAACGTCTAGTTCCGGTGCGTGTCCACCTCTGGTGAGTTGGTTGGGGTGGGGCGGGGCGATGCTGACTAGGGGTTTGGGCTTGCTGGGGCCGGGCTTGGGAGCGACGTTGCGGGACGGGCCCACCTGGGTTGACTGGAGGGATTGGGAGCGGGGCTTGGTGGCGAAGCTCGACGTTTGGTGCCCAATCTCGACGTTTGGGGGTGAATCTAGACGTTAGGTGGGGTGCGAACGTCGAGTTGAGGAGGCGAACGTCGAGTTGAGGAGACGAACGTCGAGTTGAGAGGGCGAACGTCGAGTTCCGGTGCGTGTCCACCTCTGGTTAGTTGGTTGGGGTGGGGCGGGTCGATGCTGACTAGGGGTTTGGGCTTGCTGGGGCCGGGCTTGGGTTTGACGTTGCGGGACGGGCCCACCTGGGTTGACTGGAGGGATTGGGAGCGGGGCTTGGTGGCGAAGCTCGACGTTTGGTGGCCAATCTCGACGTTTGGGGGTGAATCTAGACGTTAGGTGGGGTGGGAACGTCGAGTTGAGGAGGCGAACGTCGAGTTGAGAGGGCGAACGTCGAGTTCCGGTGCGTGTCCACCTCTGGTGAGTTGGTTGGGGTGGGGCGGGTCGATGCTGACTAGGAGGTTGGACCCGCTGGCGCCAGGCTCGTGAGGCGCTGATTAGAGTTCTCTTAGGAAGGCCAGTAAAACGGCCGTTTGCGGGGCGGAGGCACCGGGCGGCTGGGATGCTGGGGACATGAGTACTTCAATTCGTCCCCTGGTTCCGTTGGCACTCGTTACCCTGCTAGGCCTGGCGGCCTGCAGCTCCCCCTCATCCACCCCCGCTCCCGAGAAGACCGTGGTGGTCACGGTCCCCGCCTCTGAGGCCCCCACCTCAGACGATCAGTCCGGCACCGCCACGCAGGCGGCCCCGGCCACCACCTCCGCGCCCGGTGCGCTCCCGTCCGTCGCGCTGGACGTGCTTCCCCCGGTCGGGCTGGCCGCGATGACCACGGCCCTGGCCGCCCAGCCGGGCACCGTTGTTGGCCTGGACGTGGACTCCAGCAACCCCAACGAGTGGGACGTGGAGATCCTCCCGGACGGCGCCACCACCCCCATGGACGTGAAGGTCCGTGACGGCGCGGTGATCAGCAATGTTCCCGACAACGATGACGACGGCCCGCTCTCCCTGCAGGGGGCCACCGTCCCGATTGAGGCGGCCATCCAGACCGCCTTCACCCTGCTGAAGGGCAGCTTTGACTCCGCGGAGCTGGAGATGATCGGCGGCAAGCCCGTGTGGCACGTAGACATCGACGGCCCCACCGGCGATGACGACCAGAAGGTGCAGGTCGACGCCGCTACCGGCCAGGCCATGGTCATCAACGACTAGCCCGGAGGTTTTGCAAACCCAGTCAGGCCCGGGCCTCCTCGTTGAGGAGGCCCGGGCCGTTGCTTTGCGAACGCGCAGCTGTCCCGGGAGCGGGAAGCTGGCTTCTGGAAAAGCGGCGGGGCCGTGGCGCTCAGCGCCACGGCCCCGTACCTGCGGTCTGGATCAGAGACCCGCAACCTGGGTCGCCAGCTTGGACTTGCGGTTGGCGGCCTGGTTCTTGTGGATAACGCCCTTGGAGACGGCCTTGTCCAGCTTGCGGCTAGCAACGCGCAGCGCAGCCTCGGCGGCCTCCTTGTCACCAGCGGCGATGGCCTCGCGGACCTTGCGAACGAAGGTCTTCAGCTCGGACTTCACGGCCTGGTTGCGCAGACGAGACTTCTCGTTGGTCTTGATGCGCTTGATCTTGGACTTAATGTTTGCCACTTGATTTGACTCTCTTACTGGATGGGTCACGGTCGGTGAGGGCAGTGCCGTCTGCGGACTGAGGGCGTGGGGATGCCCCGTGGATTTACAGATGCGGCCGGACCCCAGCCCGACCAGGCTAGAAGTCCAGGCAGGGACTCTACCAGGTATGTCCCGCTAGTTCGAGGGGGTGGGTACGGAGGCACCGGTGCTGTTGCCCACACCAGGCCCGCCGCGACGGCCATCGTGCGACCCGGGCCGTCGGTCATGCCGAGCTTGCCATCGTGCAACCTGGGCCAGCGTGCGACCCGGGCCGTCGGTCATACCGAGCCGGCCGTCGCACCCAGGCCGCCCAAGTGGTCTACCGCGCTAGCCCCGCCGCGCACCTCGCCGCCGAAGCGGCCCGCCGCGCCGGCTTCCGAAGTGATCAGTGCAGGCTCGCCACGGCGTGCGCCACGTGCTCGAACGTGGCGCGGTCAAGGCTGGCACCCTCGCGTCGCACGGCTTGCGGGTCGAGCGCGATCACCCGGTCCACGCGCGCCTCGGAGGGGCGACCCTGCGGGTCCCACGCGCCGGTGCCGACATCCACGTACACCCGGTTGCCGCGCTGCCCGCCGCCGCGCCCGTGGTCCTTGGAGGTCAGCGTGACGACGGCCAGCTGCGAGCCCACCCGCCCCAGCACCAGCACGGGGCGGTCCTTGCCCTGGGTGGGGTCGTCCTCGAAGGGCACCCACGCCCACACCACCTCGCCTGGGTCCGCGTCCCCGTCGCGCTGGGGCGCGTACTGGAAGCGAGGCAGCTGCCTTAACTCACGGACCTGCCCGCCCGGGGAGCCCGTAGCCGCAGGCGCCTGCCCCCGGGCGGGAGCAGGCTTGGGTGCGTCGCCGCTACGAGCTCCGCCGCTACGAGCTTCACCGTTACGCGCCCCGCCGCTGCGGGCGCCGCTACCGCGCGCACCCCCGCCGCCACCGCGAGGGTGAGTCTTGCTGCGGCCGGAGGCTCGCCCAGAATCAGAAGAAAACGCGTCCAGAAGAGCGTCGGCCAATATGCGCAGTACGCGAGAGAGGAAGTTAGCCATCTTGATCCGCCGGGTAGTAGAGGGAAGTGGTGACTGGGGAAGAGGGAGGGCCGCGCGTGTGGGGAGCGGCCCGAGAAAGTAGTGGCGTGGCGACTGTGGGGGTGGGGCGAGCCTGGGAAGGGCGGCGCGCCCAGCAGACGGGAGCCCAGGACCTCAGGAACCCAGGACCCCAGGAACCCGGGACCCCAGGAACCCAGGACCCCAGGAACCCAGGAAACCAGGAAACCAGAGGAGCCCGGGAATCCTAGGACCCCAGCGGCCTAGAACAGCAGCGAGATCAGCGTGACGAGCGCGCCCAGCGAGGCGACCGGGATGGCCACGACGGACAGCACGGAGTCGCGCGCGGAGCTGGAGGCGCGGGCGCGGGCGGCGTTGACGCGCATGCGGGCGGCCTCTTCGGCGCTGCGGCGTGCCTGCTCGGCGCGCTCCTGGGCGGCGGCGTTGATCGCGGCAACCTCGGAGGCGTCGATCTGCACGGCCTCGATCACTTGGCCGTCGTAGACGGCGGGGTCGTAGTTCTCCTGGCCGTAGACGTCTGGCTGGGTGGGCTTGGCGGTGCGGGTGGCGCCGGTGTTGATCCACAGGCGCACCGGCGGGATGGCCAGCACGACGGCGAAGACCAGCGGGATCCACGCCCACAGCGTGTCTCCGGTCAGGCCCTTGAGCAGCGCCAGCAGGAAGAAGGCGCCCACGAACAGGAGGGAGAATCCCGCCAGCGCCCGGCCGGTGTAACGCAACGCGAGGGGCAGGCTGGGGGAGGGGTAAGCAGAGGACATGGCCTCATTTTGGCAGTCTTTCCTGTGCGATTGCTGGGGTGAGGGCCGACGTCCCGCCCGCGCCCCCTGTACCCGGCCCGCGTGTGACCGGGGAGCTTGCCCCCGCCCGCGTGCCGAGCGGGCCGGGGACTCGCGTGTGATCAGGCCGCCTCTGCGGCGATGGGGCAGTTTGGGGCGAAGCGTGGGAAGATTGCAGGCAGTCTGTGTCCACTTGTAGGAAGGCCTTAGCGTGCCCATCGCTTCCGCCGCGCAAACCGCCGCAATCCAGCCCGCTGCCACGCCGCCGGGCTCGTTGCGTAACTTCTGCATCATCGCGCACATCGACCACGGCAAGTCGACGCTGGCCGACCGGATGTTGCAGGCCACCGGGGTGGTGGAGGAGCGCCTGATGCGCGCCCAGTACCTGGACCGCATGGACATCGAGCGTGAGCGAGGCATCACGATTAAGTCGCAGGCGGTGCGCATGCCGTGGGTGGTGGACGGTAAGCCGTACGCGCTGAACATGATCGACACCCCCGGTCACGTGGATTTCTCTTACGAGGTCTCCCGCTCGCTGGCGGCCTGTGAGGGCGCTCTGTTGCTGGTGGATGCCGCGCAGGGCATCGAGGCGCAGACGCTGGCCAACTTGTACATGGCGCTGGAGAACGATCTGACGATCATCCCGGTGTTGAACAAGATCGACCTGCCGGCCGCGCTGCCTGAGAAGCACGCCGAGGAGTTGGCGGGTTTGATCGGGGTGGAGCCGGATGACGTGCTGCGCGTGTCCGGCAAGACGGGCCAGGGCGTGCCGGAGCTGCTGGACCGGATCGTGCAGTCGATCCCGGCCCCGGTGGGGGACGCGGACGCCCCGGCCCGCGCGATGATTTTTGACTCGGTGTACGACACCTACCGTGGCGTGGTGACCTACGTGCGCGTGGTGGACGGGCAGCTGCGCCCGCGCGAGCGCGTGTCCATGATGTCTACCGGCGCTGTGCACGAGCTGCTGGAGATCGGCGTGATTTCCCCGGAGCCGCGCCCCTCGCAGGGCCTGGGTGTGGGCGAGGTGGGCTACCTGATCACGGGCGTGAAGGACGTGCGCCAGTCCCGCGTGGGTGACACGGTCACCACGGCGGTGGCCGGCGCTTCGGAGCCGCTGGGTGGCTACGAGGACCCCAAGCCGATGGTGTTCTCTGGCCTGTACCCGATCGACGGCTCTGACTTCCCGGCGCTGCGCGAGGCCCTGGACAAGCTGAAGCTGAACGATGCCGCGCTGGTGTACGAGCCGGAGAGCTCGGCGGCGCTGGGCTTTGGTTTCCGCACGGGCTTCCTGGGCTTGCTGCACCTGGAGATCGTGCGCGAGCGCCTGGAGCGGGAGTTCGGCCTGGACCTGATTTCGACCGCCCCGAACGTGTCTTACACGGTCACGATGGAGGACGGCACCGTGGTGGACGTGACCAATCCGAGCGAGTTCCCCGCCGGCAAGGTCAAGGAGGTGCGCGAGCCGATGGTGCGCTCCACGATCCTGACGCCGACCGAGTTCGTGGGGGCGATCATGGAGTTGTGCCAGTCGCGGCGCGGCACCATGCACGGCATGGACTACCTGAGCTCTGACCGAGTGGAGATGCACTATTCGCTGCCGCTGGCTGAGATCGTGTTCGACTTCTTTGACCAGCTCAAGTCCAAGACTCGCGGCTATGCGTCCCTGGACTACGAGCCTGAGGGGGACGCGGCCGCGGACCTGGTGAAGGTGGACATCCTGCTGCACGGCGAGCAGGTGGACGCGTTCAGCGCGATCGTGCACAAGGACAAGGCCTACTCCTATGGCGTGATGATGACGGGCAAGCTGAAGGACCTGATTCCGCGCCAGCAGTTCGAGGTGCCGATTCAGGCGGCGGTGGGTTCGCGCATCATTGCCCGCGAGACGATCCGCGCGCTGCGCAAGGACATGCTGGCCAAGTGCTACGGCGGTGACATCACCCGTAAGCGCAAGCTGCTGGAGAAGCAGAAGGAGGGTAAGAAGCGCATGAAGGCGATCGGCCGCGTGGACGTGCCGCAGGAGGCCTTCATTGCCGCCCTGACCTCCGATGCGCCTACCGGCAAGAAGGACAAGTAGGTGGCCGACGTTGCCGCCTGCCGCTCTGAACAGGCCGGCGCCGTGAGCGGTGTGGCCGGTTTGGGTGAAGCTGAGGCCTGCGCGGCAGGTTTGGGCGAGGCCTGCGCGGCAGGTTCGGACGCTGGCTCGGCTCGCGAAGGTGGGCCGGAGCTGGCCCCGGCGGAGTACGTGGAGGCCTTCCCGCAGGCCGCCGGTATCGACATGCCGGGACTGGACGGGCGCCTGCCCTCCCGGGTCGCCTCCTTTGCGCGTCGCTCGGGGCGCCTGCCAGAGCGCGGCCAGCGCCTGTGGGAGGAGGCCCACGGCGCGGTGGTGGTGCCGGTGCGGCGCGGGCCGGGCATGACCACGGTGGCGCTGGACTACCGCCTGGACCTGGACGCGGTGTTTGGTCGCGGCGCCCCGCTGCTGGTGGAGGTGGGCTGCGGCGGCGGCGAGGCCCTGGTGGCGCACGCCGCCGCGCACCCGGAGATCAACCACCTGGCGTTCGAGGTGTGGCGCCCGGGCGTGGTGGGCCTGTTGCGGCGGGTCAAGGAGACCGGGGTTTCCAACGTGCGCGTGGTGGAGGCCGACGCCGCCCAGGCGCTGCCGGTGCTGCTGGAGCCCGCCTCGGTGGCCGAGCTGTGGACCTTCTTCCCGGACCCGTGGCGCAAGGCGCGCCACCACAAGCGTCGCCTGGTCAGCGCAGGCTTCGCGGCGACGGTGGCGAGCCTGTTGCAAGACGGCGGCGTCTGGCGCCTGGCCACGGACTGGGAGAGCTACGCGGAGCAGATGGGGCAGGTGTTGGCCGGGGCGCGGGACGTCTTTGAGACCACGGCCGCTCCGGGGGAGCGGTTCGCCGGGCGCGTGCTGACGCGCTTTGAGCAAAAGGGCATCGACGCCGGGCGGCAGATCGCCGATTTCACTGCGGTGCGCCGGGCGCGATGAGCCCCACGCTCCCAACTGGCATCGAATGGCCCAGTACCGGAAGGCTGGACCGCGCGGCCGCCGAGGTGGCGGCCGCGCGCCCGCTTTCGCTGTACGTTCACGTTCCCTTCTGCTCGGTGCGCTGCGGCTACTGCGACTTCAACACGTACACGGTGGGATTCGGGCCGGGAGCGGAGCCGGGCAGCTTCGCCGACTCGGTGCTCGCCGAGGCCCGCCTGGGTGCGCGCGTGCTGGCTGAGGCAGGATTTGCGCCCCGCCCCGCCACGAGCGTGTTCTTCGGTGGCGGCACCCCCTCGCTGCTGCCGGCCGCAGACCTGGCCGCGATCCTGGCGGCGCTGCGCGAGCAGTTCGGGCTGGCCCCGGGGGCGGAGGTGACCACGGAGGCCAACCCGGAGTCGGTCACTCCGCGGTACCTGGAGACCCTGGCGGGCGCCGGGTTCACGCGAGTCAGCTTCGGTATGCAGTCCAGCGTCCCGCACGTGCTGGCCACCTTGGACCGCACCCACCGGCCCGAGCGCATGCCGCTAGTGGTGGACTGGGCGAAGGGGGCCGGCCTGCACACCAGCGTGGACCTGATCTACGGCACGCCGGGGGAGAGCCTGGCCGACTGGCGCGCCTCCCTGGAGGCGGCGGTGGAGCTGGCCCCCAGCCACATCTCCGCCTACGCCCTGGTGATCGAGGAGGGCACCAAGATGGCCGCCCAGGTGCGGCGCGGTCAACTGCCCACCCCGAGCGACGACGACGAGGCGGACAAGTACGAGCTGGCCGACTCGGTGCTCGGCGCCGCCGGCTACCGCTGGTACGAGATCTCTAACTTCGCCAAGCCCGCCCTCGGGGAGGAGCACCTGCCCGCCTCGCGGCTGGCGGCGGCATCCAAACACAACCTGGCCTACTGGCGAGACCACGACTGGTGGGGCCTGGGACCGGGGGCGCACTCGCACGTCGGCGCGCTGCGCTGGTGGAACGTCAAACACCCGCGCGCCTACGCCGACCGGGTGAACGCCGGGCTCAGCCCGGCCGCTGCGGGCGAGCAACTGGACGCCCAGACCCGGGAGCTGGAGCGCGTCCTGCTCGGCATCCGCACCAGCGACGGCCTAGCCGCCGCAGACTTCCCCGCCGACGTCGTGGCGGGCCTGGCCGCCCAGGGCCTGATCGAGCAGGCCGCACTCCCCGAACGGATCGTGCTCACCCTGCGCGGACGCCTACTGGCGGACACGGTGGTGGGTGCACTCACCGACTAGCTGCGCCGGGCGACCGCGTTCACGCAGGGGCGGGCGGAACGTCGTCCACACCCCACCCGCCAAACGGCCTAGTTGGCGGCCTGCAGGGCGGGGCAGGTGTAGGCGATGGACAGGGAGAGCGCGCTGTCATCAGCGGCGTCACCGATCGCGGCCGGCAGCGGGCTGTCCTCGCTAGCGTTCTCCACCGCCACGCAGGTCATCTCCCACATGTACGCCATCAGGGCCGGGTTGTAGGTGGTGGCCGGGTACTCACGCACCCACGCCCGCACGGCGGCCACCTTGTCCCCACTCGGGGCCTCGCGCCAGCCCTCCTTCACGGCCGGCTCCACCAGGGGAGCTAGGTGCGCGAAGAACTCCTCCTCCTGCTCCGGGTAGGTGGGGCCGGACCAACCCTCCGGGGCCTCGGCCACGTAGGTCCCGCCCAGCTTCACCAGCGCGGCGTCGAAATCCGCCAGCACCTCCTGCGGGGGCGGCAAGGGCTTCTCCTGCGCCGTCGCCGGACCGGGCCCCGCACCGGCATCACCGGCCGCGCCGGAATCGCCACCCTGCCCGGGAGCGGGCGAGGCGGGCACCCCCGCCTGCTCGGAGGCCACCTTCCCGGCCTCCGGGGCCGGCGCGTGATCAGGGTCCGCGCCCGGGCTAGAGCAGGCGGCCAGGCTGACTAACAGGGTGACCGCCACGGCGGCCGGCTTCAAAACGCGCATGCTTCACCCTAACCGCTCCTCGAGCTGACGCCCGCGCGAACGGGGCGCAGCGGTAGGGAGCAACGGGAGGGCGCAGCCGGTAGGACCCACCGATAGGGAGCAACGACCCGGCGCTCAGGCGTCGCTACCGGCGGTGACGAAGTCGATCAGCTCCTCCACCCGGCCCAGCAAGGCCGGGTCCAGGTCCTTGTAAGAGTTGACCTTGGCCAGGATGCGGCGCCAACCGTCGGCGACGTCCTCCTTGGTGCGGTGCGGCCAACCCAACGCCTGCAGGGTGCCCACCTTGATGTCCACGTGCTTGGGGATAGCGGGCCAGCGCTGCAAGCCGAACAACTGTGGGCGCACCGCCTGCCACACGTCCACGAACGGGTGGCCCAGAATCAGCACCCCGGTGGGGAAGCGGCGCGCCACCTCCTGCGCGATCCGGCTCTCCTTGGAGCCCGGCACCAGGTGGTCCAGCAGGATGCCGGCACGGCGATTGTCGCCCGGCTGAAAGTCAGCCAGCGCCGCCTCCAGATTGCCCACGCCGTCCAGCAGCTCCACCACCACGGCCTCCACGCGCAGGTCATCGCCCCACACGCGCTCGATCAGCTCCGCGTCGTGCTTGCCCTCCACCCACAGTCGCGAGGCGCGCGCTACCTTGGCACGGCCCAGTTCCACCTTGTAGCTGCCCGACGCCGTCAACGCCCGCCCGGAGTGAGACACGCCCTGCGGGGCGGCCGGCGGACGGGGGGCGCGCACCGCCGGGGCCAGGATGACCGGCTTACCATCCACCCAGAAGCCCGGACCCAGCGTGAAGGACCGGGTGCGGCCAAAGCGGTTCTCCAGCACCACGACGTGCCGGCCCCCGATCTTCTCGGTGCGCACCACGGCGCCCACGTAGCCCGTGGCCACGTCCTCCACCACCAGGCCCGGCTGCGCGGGCACGGTGGGCGTGGGGGCGTTGGCGCGCTGGCGCGCGGCGGCAACCGCATCGGGTCCATAACGATCAAACACGCGGGGCAGCTTAAGCCACCCCGCGTGTTTGCTGTCGAAGGCCTGCCGCCTACCGCTTTTCTAGGATCACCGAGTTCTCACCGAGCCGCCTCAACGGCTGGTGCTTCATGTCTCCCTCGATGAAGCGATCCCGGGTGCCCTTCACCTCGCCAACCTTGCGGTCGCTGCCGTCCACGTCAAGCATCTGCGCGCTCGTCTCGTGTTCGAACGCGTGGCGCTTGTCAGTGTTGCGGTAGCGCATGAAGGTAATGGAGTAGAACGCGAAACCGGCGATCGGGCCCGCCAGCAGCAGCGCCCAACGGTTATCGCCATCGCTCTCCATCGCCATCGAGGCAACGGCCTGCACCGGCTCCAGCAACTGCACAATCAGACTCATGACTACCCTCCAAAGAAGGCGACGATGCCGCCCAGAATCGTGCCAATCACACCGATAACGGACGAGACCGCAACCAGGCGGCCCTGCCGAACCGGGATGGAACCCATGGTCTCGCCGGTGCGGCCGTTGACCGCCACGTAGTGCTTCAGGCCGCGCCCGTTACCGAAGTCCTGGTAGTAGCTGTAGAGCCACACCGGCAGGTAGACGGACACCCAGCGGGAGCCCTCCACCTCGATGCGCTCGTGCTCCCACCGCACACCCCGGTCGTAGGCCTTCAGGGTCTCGTTCACGCGCGCCCGGCCCACCGAGAGCACGTTGGACCACGCGAAGGGAACCAGCTGCTCCACCTGCACGTTACGCCGCTCGGAGGTGAACCCCTGCAGGTAGTGGGCGTTGTACGCCACCGCGTTCTTCAGGTCGAACGGCTGGATCGAGTTGATCACGTTGTTCGTGTTCAGCGACGTGTCCATGTTGGCGCGCTCAGCGGAGGACTCCAGCACGATGTCGTCGGCCAGCAACCTGAAGGAACGCGAAACCTGGTAAACGTCCGCGTCGTAGTAGGTCTCCGAGCGGTCCTTGCTCACCTGGCGCGTGTAGCGGCGCGTCTCGATCTCGGCGGTGCCGTGCAACTCCACGCGGGCGTTAGCGTCGATCACCAGGTAGGGCAGGTAGACGCCCACCACCTCGGTGGGGGCGAACGACCGCACGAACCCGGGGTGGGCAAAGAAGCGGCGCTTGCGCACGAACTCCTTGATCCGCTTGATCGCCTCCTCCCGCGGCAGGCTGAACGGCAGCAGACCGTCCGGCACCGCGCCGTTGGGCACCTGGGTGTTGAGCGAGAGCGTGTTGCGGCACCAGTGGCAGCGCGAGGCGACGTTCTGCGCCGTGTTGATGACCACCTCGGCGCCGCACGACTGACACTTGAGCGTGATCACGTCAGAGACGGACTCCGGGATGTCCTTCACGCCGGTGCCCAGCACGCGGCCGTGCAGGTCACCGATCGGGGCGTTCAGGCCGAACTTCTCCTCGATGGTGGCCTCGGCCCACTCGTGCCGACAGAACTGACACATCAGCATGCCCGTGGTGGGCCGCAGCAGGATCTCCGTGGCGCCACAGCGCGGGCACTTGTCCTGACCGTGCTTCTTGGCGGTGGAGGTGTCGATGTACTGCTCGCGCGGACGCGCCGGCACAGTGGCCGCCGGCGGCTGATTCCCCATGCCTGCCGGGCCGGAGGCGGCGTGGGCGTCCAGCACCTCCTGCGGCACACCGCCGGGAGGCTGATAGTCCGGGGGAAGCCCCTGGGAGGTCACCCGGCTCGCGTAGTCGGCCCTGCTGGCCGCAGTCGATTCGGGTGCCGGGGAACCGGAATTGGGTTCCCCGGCACCGTGTGCGTTCGGATTACTCATCGCGAATCGATTAGAGGCCCAGAGCCTTGGCCTTGGCGGCGTCGAACTCGGCCTGGGAGATCAGGCCCTGGTCCAGCATCGCCTTGAACTGGGCGAGCTTGGCCACCGGGTCCTCGCCACCGGGGGCGGCGGGAGCCTCGGGTGCCGGGGCCTCGCCGGCGGGAGCGGGCGCGGCAGGCGCGTCCGGGGCGACGGGGGCAGCCTCAGGGGCGGGCATGCCGGGGCCGGGCTGGGGGTAGCCGGCCGGGGCACCCTGCGGCGGGTAGCCGGCCGGAGCGCCCTGCGGCGGGTAGCCGGGCTGGGGGTAGCCGACCGGAGCGCCCTGCGGCGGGTAGCCGGGCTGGGGGTAGCCGGCCGGAGCGCCCTGCGGCGGGTAGCCGGGCTGGGGGTAGCCGGCCGGGGCACCCTGCGGGTAGCCCTGCTGGAACGGGTTCTGGTAGGGCGCCGGAGCACCCTGCTGCTGCTGGAAGTTCAGCGCCTGCCCGGTCATGCCCAGGCCCATACCCATCATGGCCATGCCGCCGCCGCCGTTCTGGCCGGCCGCCTCAAAGCCGCGTGCCACGGACTGCTGCAGGAAGGAACCGCCGCGCGCACCGGAGAGGGCGTCGGCCTTCTTGACGTCGCTGAGCAGGGCGCGGGTGTCCTCGTCGTACTCGATGGCGGTGATCGTCACCGTGGGGATCACCAGGCCACGGGTGGAGGTCCACTGGTAGCCCTCCTCCACCGCAGCGGACAGGGACTGCGCAAAGCCCAGGGAGTCCGACTGGATGCGGGTGATGCGGTTGCCCTTGGACGGGTCGTTCGTGTACTTGGAGAACGCCGGCGCCAGGGAAGAGACGACCTCGGTGAACAGCTGGTTCGCGGCCGGGTTGTCCATGTCCTGGAAGTCGAACACCGGGCCGCCGGGCATCAGGTAGTTGACCGGCACGAACTGCTTGACGAACAGGATCGGGTCGATGATCCGCAGGGTGTAGGTGCCCCGGGTGAGCGCACCCACCTGGGCACCCAGGTAGGCGTCGTCCCAGTAGATCTCAGACTGGGTGCCGAAGCGGTTGTTCGGGATCTCCTTCAGGTTGACGTAGTAGACAGCCTGCTGCGCGGCCGGCTGGCCACCGAACTTGAAGCGCTCCCAGGACTGCTTGATGAAGGAGGAGACGATGCCGTCGCCAGCGAAGATTGACTGGGACTGCGGGTCGGTGGAGGAGTAGATGTAGCCACCGGGCTGGGCGACGAAGCCGGTCAGGCCACCCTCCTGGAACAGGAGGACGCCGTAGCCCTCAGGCACCACGATCCTGGAGCCGTTAGAGATGATGTTCTCGGAGCCTCGCGTGTTGGAGCCACGACCAGCGTTCTGCCCCTTGAGCACGCCGGGGAACACGGCCGCAGTGGGGGAGATACCCTCCGGCACCGTTACGAAGTCGAGCCACTGGTCAGCAAAGGTGCCGCCAACGGCCCCAACAAAAGCCTGAATCAAACCCATGTCTGAGCCCTTCCGAGACTGGTCAAAACGGCGCTGCTGTGTCGCAGCACACCATGAGGGTACTGCAACGCAGTGGCGACCCCCACCTTTTGGTGGCCTTTATTCCGGGTTGGCTTGCTTTTAAGCCGGGCGGAGCGCTTGGTGTGCGGTCGGGATGGACGACGCTGCCGCCCCGCCCCGCCGGAGCAAACGGGCCGCCCCGCGCTCCGGCACCTATAGCGGGGCGCCGGCGGGACGTCGTGCATCCGAAGGGAAAACGCCGCAGTGCGGGCGGTGCCACAGTCGCCAGGCCGCACCGCCGCAGGCATGCCCGCCCGCCGCCGCGCTAGAGTTAGCACTCTAGGGTGGCGAGTGCTGAAAGGAGGGGGAGTGGCGGAGCCCAAGGAGCGCGGTGCGCTGGAGAACACGGAGCCGGTCTCGGGCCGTCGCCTGGAGGTGCTCAAGGCGATCGTGAGCGACTACGTGCACACCCGTGTGCCGGTGGCCTCCCGCTCCATCGTCGAGCGCCACTCGCTGGACGTTTCCCCCGCCACGATCCGCAACGACATGGCCGCGCTGGAGGAGGCCGGCTACATCCACCAGCCCTACACCAGCGCCGGTCGCGTGCCCACCGACAAGGGATACCGCCTGTTCGTGGACCGCATCGCCGCGATCAAGCCCCTCTCGGCCGCCGAACGCCGCGCCGTGGACGCCCTGTTCTCCCAGGCGGTGGATTTGGACGACGTCGTCCATCGCACCGCCCGGCTACTTGCCCAACTCACCCAGCAGGTGGCCGTGGTGCAATACCCGACGCTCTGCCACGCCGGCGTACGCCACGTGGAACTGGTGGAGCTGGCCGAGCGGCGCCTGCTGATGGTGGTCATCACCGACTCCGGGCGCGTGGAGCAGCGCATCGTGGAAGCCGACCTGGCCGGGGCGGACCTGGCCTCCCTGCGAGTGCAGGTCAACGTGCTGTGCGCCGGGCGGACCTCGGCGCAGGTGCGCGCCGCCCTGACCGAGGTGGAGCACACCGTGGCCCCTGCCGACCGCGACCTCGTTTCCGCGCTCCTGCGGGAGGTCGCCTCGGTGACGGAGTGCGAGGCCGAGGAACGCGTCGTGGTGGGCGGCACCGCCAACCTGGCGCGCTGCAACACGGACTTTCGCCGCTCCATCACGCCGGTGCTGGAGGCGCTGGAAGAGAACGTCGTCCTGCTGCGTTTGTTCACGGAGATGGACCGCAGCGACATCGAGGTGCGAATCGGCGCGGAGACCGGCCACGAAGAACTGGCGGAGACCTCCCTGGTCACCGCCGCCTACGGGGGTGCGAACTCGATGGCGCATCTGGGTGTGGTGGGGCCGACGCGCATGGACTACCCGGCCGCTATGGCAGCCGTACGCGCTGTGGCCAGCTACCTGTCGAGGTTTTTGGGTGCTCACGACCTGTGAGGCAAACATAGAGGAACAATGAGCGACTTTTATGAGGTGCTAGGGGTGGCGCGTGACGCCACCCAGGCGGAGATCAAGAAGGCCTACCAGAAGCTGGCACGCAAGTACCACCCTGACCTGGCCGGCCGCTCCGAGGAAAACGAGGCGAAGATCAAGGAGATCAACGTCGCCTACGAGACCCTGTCCAACCCGGAAAAGCGCCGCGAATACGACAACCCCAGCCCGCAGGGCTTTGGTGGTTTCGGTGACTTCTTCGAGTCCTTCTTCCAGGCAGCCGGTGGCGGGATGCGCGGGCCGATGTCCCGCAGCCAACGCGGCCGCGACGCCCTGGCCCAGGTGGAGGTGACCCTGGCGGAGGCCGCGTTCGGGGTGGAGAAGGAGATCAGCTTCAACACCTACGTGCGCTGCGGCGCCTGCGAGGGCTCCTGCTGCGCGGCGGGCACCCAGCCGGTGACCTGCTCCGGTTGCGGGGGCTCCGGCACCGTGCAGCGCCTGACCCGCTCCTTCATGGGCCAGGTGGTCACCACCTCTCCGTGCGCGGAATGTCAGGGATACGGCACCGTGATCGCCTCGCCCTGCACCGAGTGTGCCGGGCAGGGCCGCGTGCCCTCCCACTCCAAGGTCAAGGTAGGCATCCCCGCCGGCGTGGGCGACGGCACCCGCATCCGCCTGTCCGGGCGCGGCGAGGCCGGTCCCGGCGGCGGCCCCAACGGGGACCTCTACGTGGAGATCGTGGAGATCGCCCACCCGACGCTGGAACGAAACGGCGACCACCTGCACGCCTTCGTCTCCATCCCGCTCACCGCCGCCGCGCTAGGCACGGTGTTCCCGCTGGAGACGCTGGATGGCGAGGAGGACGTGGAGATCCCCGCCGGCACCCAGAGCGGAGCCGAGATCCGCCTGCGTGGCATGGGAATGACCCGCCTGCACCGTCAGACGCGTGGAGATCTGTACGTGCACGTGGCGGTAGAGACGCCCACTGACCTGGACGACGCTCAGCGCGGCCTGTTGGAGCAGCTAGCCGCCCTGCGTGGTGAGGAGAGTGTGCGCCCCACCCCGCGCGGCAAGGAGAGCTTCTTCAGCCGCCTGCGTGAGGCCTTCAGTTAAGGAGTAGCCATGTCCCTGCCGGTGTTTGTGGTCAGCGAAGCCGAGTTTTCCGCCGCTGAGGGCGGGGCGAGCCTGGACGTACTGGGGCCCGAGGCACAGCACGCCGCCAGCGTGCGCCGCATCCGCGCCGGTGAGGCCGTGGACGTGGTGGACGGACGCGGCGGGCGGGCGCGCGGCACCGTCCGCTCGGCCGCCCGGGACCGGGTGACGGTGGACGTGACCACCTGGAGCAGGGAGGCCCCCGCGCAGCCCGCGCTGATCCTGGTGCAGGCCCTGGCCAAGGGCGGGCGCGACGAGCAGGCCCTAGAGACCGCCACCGAGCTGGGCATCGAGCGAGCCCTGCCCTGGCAGGCCGAGCGGTCGGTTTCCGTGTGGAGCGGCCCCAAGATCCCCAAGGCCGTGGCCCGCTGGCAGGCGATCGCGCTCGCGGCGGCCAAGCAGTCGCGCCGCTCCTGGGTGCCCACGGTGGAGCAGCCGCGCTCCACGAAGGAGCTGTGCGCCTGGATCAGGGAGCAGGCGGAAGGCGGCGCCCTGGTGGCGCTGCTACACGAGGAGGCAAGCGCCGCCCTGACCGAGCTGCCCGTACCCGCCGACTGCCCGGCCGTGGCACTGGTGGTGGGGCCCGAGGGCGGAATCGGGGAGAAGGAAACGGCCGCGCTGGTGGACACCGGCGCGAAGCTGGTGCGCCTGGGCCCCCACGTGCTGCGCACGTCCTCCGCAGGCCCGGCCGGCCTGGCCGTGCTGGCCACCAGGCTCAACCTGTGGGGCGCGCGAGCGCAGTAGTCCGGACCCCCTAGCCGATGACGTAAGCGGGTCCCCAGCTGGACTGGGCAGTCACACTTGCCGCTCCGCCGGGCGGACCCGGGCGGGGTCGATTCACCTCTTGTATCCGTCCTAGACGCGAAGAGCCTGGTGGCTTTGCCATGCCCGCTTACCTGAGGCCGCGCTCATAGATGAACTCCGCGAACAGCGGTGCGCCATTTGGCGTCAAGTAAGCGGCGAAGAGCTCCTCGATGGGGACCGTGACGATATGCGATAGGTGAGTCGCCGTCAATGGGATTCCCGAAAGCTCGCGTATGCGCATTGGGTACGAGTTGCCGGTGTGGGTATCGCGCAGCGTGGAGTAGCGGTAATCGAGCATGTATGCCTCGACCCCGTCTTTGAGGCTGCGAGCCATTCGGTATATGTCAAGCCGCGGGAAGCCAATATCTTCCCTGCAGTCGCTACAGAAGTCGGCGATCAGGCATCTTTCGATGAGTGCCAAGTCAGTGGTGAAAAAGTAAAACGATGGGGGATCTGCGCGCTCGTAGCTTCCTAAGCAATACTCCCCGTGTGTTCGCTTGACTACGTAAACTACGCTGGTCGGTCGCCAAATCTCGTAGCGATCGTCGTATTCTTCGATAGTCCCCTGAAATGCTGCACACCTTACCAGGGCTGTGAATTGGGGCGAGAATTCGAAATTCTTCATTTCAAGGGCCTTGGTTGTTGGGGCTGCGCCGTGTTGCAGTGCTTCGTGTCGGGCGTCATCTCGATCCCGCGCCGCCTGCTGCGTACTGGCCAGTCTAACTTTCCGCCCCAGGCTTCGTGGTGCGGCAGGCGGTCCGGCGGGCCGCGACCCGCGAGGGTAGCTCCCGCTCCCGGCTCTGCGAGGCTCCGACCCGGGGTAGTGGATTGCGTTCCTGTCTGCTTGGTTTGGCCCGTCCGTGCGCATCCTCCCTCAAATCCCAACACCCCGGTCGTTTGTCTGCGATGCGTTAGTTATCGGTTCGGCGTAGTAACTCTTTGGGTGGGAGTTGGTCGTGCTCGATGTAGTCCCGAAACACCTTCGCAGCCTGCTCGCCGGTGAAGACCTCCTCCGGGTGCAGTCGCCAGACGCAAAGCTCTGGGCTGCCGTTGTCCCAGGTGATCGTGGTCCACGCGTTCGGGTCCCGTACGGGTTCGCGCGCCACCACGTAGTGCTCGAACGACCTATCCGGATGCGTCACGCGCACCTCAACAGTCATCGCGGCATTGGAGCCTGCGCACTGCATGTAGCTATCGCGATGATATGAATTCTTACGTACCGCATCCGGTTCCATGTCATCAGGTCCAGCCCAGACAAGCATTGCGAAGATTCGTTTGCCGTTAAAGTGTCGCGACTTAAGGTCTAGCTCGAAATCGTCAGCAAATGACTTTGGCGTGTACTGGGGGCTGTATGATCCAATAGTGCCCTCCTCGCCGGTGTAAACTGCTTCAAAATGTTTCACAATCCCTTCACCTGTTCAAGGAATACGTCGACGATATCTATCTGGCGTCCGTCGTTTAGTGTTACGCGGGCTGGATTGTCTGGTGTGACCAGGCTATCGAATAGTTTCTGTTCCGGCCTTTTTGGGCATTCCCGCTCTTTCCTCTAGTCTGATCCATCTCTCGCCTTAAAGCTGCATAATCCGGTTGTAGAAACGCCCATTGGTCCTGCTGATCCTGTCGAGTAGGGGAGGTGCTGCTCGACTAGTGCGGTGACGCTCTCGGTCCGTGAACTCGCCTTCGTTATGTGTGCTGCCCAGGCGCTCCACGATCCAACGCCCCCGTATTCCTTAGCTGCAATCTGCGGCGCCACAGCACAGAGGCGGTCTTAACCTTGCGTGAATACGGGGTTCACGCCCACCGCCCTACCCCAGCCGTAGCGCCTCGAAACACCCCCAATTAACGCTGCCATTGCGTCGAAAATCAGTTCCCAAACCCCAGGGTCCGCCACCACTTGTGCAAGTCGAGTGAAATGTTGGTGGGGATAGTTTTACTCGATTCTGGAAGTGTGCGAGCGTTGGCGCTGAGCTCCGCGCAGTCCGCTACGGAAGGACGCGATCAGTGAAGTATAGATCGAAAATGGCGGATAGTGAGTCTGACGCGGGCTAAGAGGAACGGTTCAGCGGCCGCTCAGATCTAAGAACTCTCCTTCAAACAAAGGCCCCCCAGAGGGGGAAAGGAAAGAGCGGATTATATCGTCCAAAGACTCCCCGGCCAGATAGGAGAATCTGCTAGCAATACTGTTGTAGCGCCCAATTGTGCGAATTATAACAGGAATGATCCCCGTGGATTCGTGGCTAAGGGTGCAATGTTTAGCGTCACGTTGCTCGATGGTGTAGCCCTCTTTGACGTTTCTTGCCCACTTCATCCAGTCTAACTCTGGCAGATTTTTCTCTGCCCTGTATCCTGCACCAAGATTCGCAGCTATTTGTTTTTCCAGAAGGTGTAGTTCTGTGCTGGAGAAATCAAATCGAGGGGGGTCGTTGCGTTCGTAGGAGCCTAGTAGGTACTCCCCGTTTTGGTGAACAATGCGCATACATGTTGAATGTTTGTGCCAAACATCGTATCCCTCGGGCACGGATGTGTATCCGGCGTGCTGGCCAAGCTTGGAGATGAAATCGCGAAGCTGCTCACTCAGTTGAAAGGCCAAAGTTCTACGTAACCTTCCTCAATTAAGTCCTTCATCCTAATCGGGACATCGCCGTCCATTATTCTGAGCTGGGTTGCTCCACCCGGATAGCCAAGGCTAGGCGCTACCGAGGACACCTCGATCGTCCAATCCAGCGGAATGTCTACTAGGCGTAGCTGGTGGTAGTCCAGATCCAGAGAGGTGGTAGATATTGCTCTAGCCTCGAAGCTGAACACCTTCCCGTCATCGAGGGCGCCGAACCAAGTGCCATCGAAGTTGCCAACTCGGTCGATGACGTCTCCATACCTGTCGATGTATTGGTCCACCCTCAGCACTTGCTCACTGCCGAGTACCTCTGCTGGGTTGGTCCACTTGAAGTCATAGGGGCCTGGGCCTGTGCGGAATAGGTCGTCCCACTGTTGGGCATCAGCGATCTTCCGGCCAAATCGGCTGCCATAAGGGGCGTTTGAGGCCAGTAGGTCGCTTCCCTTAGCTCCGGGGCCGAGATTCTTGCCGGTGACATAGCGATACTTCCTGTTGACGGCAATGCGCAAGCGCTGGGCGGCACCTCTCAACCCTGCCACCATACGGCGGAACGCGGTGATCGGATGGAAGACCATGGTGTGCGCGGTCTTGCACATGCCTCTCAGCCCACGCGCAATAGTGCGCAAGCTCCCGCGGGCGAAAGTGAGGAATGCTCCTTTCAGGCCGCCGGCTGCTTTTATTGCCTTACCCAGCCCGCCCAGGGCCTTCAGGGACGAGACAGCACCGCGCAGGCCGCCCAGGCCGATGCAGCCCAGGCCGGCAAAGACCACGGAGAGGAGGGCTTCGCCCCAAGTCTTCTCCCCACCCAAGGCCAGGCCGATGTTCGCTAGTGCAGCCACGATCCCAGCGATCCCAGCAATAACCGCCAACGCCTGCCCCAGCACGGGCACCCAGCACAAGACCAGGGCCAAGATGCCGGCGATCCCTGACACCCACTCGGCGATGGTGGCGATCCAGCCCAGGATCTTGGCTCCCCAGTTCTCCCACCAGCCGTCATTAAGCCCATCGGTGGCGGTAACACCCTGGATCGCATCAATAGCGGTCTGCGCGGCTAGGTCACGCTCCCGGACGGCGTTTTGGGCCACCCGAACTTGGTTATCGATCCGGTCTTGCGCGGCATCTGCGTCCTGCCTGGCAGACCTGGCTAGCCGCGTGTAACGCACCTGCTGGTCATGCCCAAAGCCGCCCTCATCGTCGCTATTCGCGTAGTCGTCGGCCAGGTCCTGGTAATAGCGCTGGTTGTCACGGGCCTCATCGCGCTCCCACCTGGCCTGCCTGGCCGCATAGAGAGCATTCAGCGTGTCGGTCTGCACCCGGTCCAACGCCGCCGAATACGTCTCCAGCGCCTCCCCGGCCGCGCGATAACGCCCCTCGGCCTTGCCGATCCCATCGAGCAGGGTGTCGCGCTGCTCTAGTAGCGCGGTGACACTCTCGGCCCGCGAACTCGCCCCAGCCTCTAGCGCCCGCAGGCTGTCGGCGCAACGCTTGATCGCATCAGCCACACCCCGATACCGCTCCGCCCCGCTGCGCACCACCACCGGGTCCCCCGGGGTGGGGTCACCACCCAGCCCCAGGGCGCTCCAATCAGAAGGCCGCGCACTCATAGACAACTAATCCCCTCATCGCTTTAGGCGATTGTGGCTGTTGGGTGGGTGCTGGCCCCGCCACTAGTGGCGCTAACAGCGGCGCCGGCGCTGGTTGGGGTTTGGCCGTTTAGGGTGTTGGCGCCGTCTTGGTCGAGCTTGATCCACCCATGGGCCACGGCCAGGGAGGCGTCGGAGAAGGCTTTGAGGGCGTCGATGAACTTTTGGCGCTTGTCGTCCCAGTCATGGGCAAAACCCCGCACGGTCTCACTCAAAGCCCCGTGCCCCACGGCGGCGGCAATGGTGTTGGAGTTCGTGTTGGCGCTCTCAAACTCCGAAGCGATCGTCTTGGCCGAGGCCCCGATCGTGCCTAGTGCGCCAACATCAACCCTGATGGACTGCAAAACCATCCCCCCTGTTCTTGTTGCCTCGTACTAGGCCGGCCCCGGTGGGTAGGCATTAACACGCGCGCACCCACCGGGGCCGCTAGAGCCATAACGGGGTCAGCCCCGCAGGGAAGAGCTCATCTGGGTGTCCATGTCCACTACGGCGTTGGCGTACTGGGTCAGGAAGTTGCCCAGGGGTTCCATGCTCTCGTTGACCTGCTTTAGGCCGGTGGAGAGCTTTTCGAACTGCTCGGAGTAGGCGCCAGAAGCGGCCTGGGTGGTGAAACCAGAACCGATCAGGCCGTTAACAGCGGCCAGGGCTTCTTGCACCTTGCCGTCGATCTCTGCCTTGATGGAGACCAGCTGGCTGCCGATGCGACGCATCTCTTCTGGCGTGTAGCCGTACGCGTTAGCCATTACCTTGCACCCTTCCGTGTACTAGAGCACCCACGCTCACCAACGCAAAAACCCTAACCACACCAGCCCCAACCCACAACCAGTTCCAAACACAACGGTGGACAAACCCCTGCCTCCCACTGCCCGGCTACAGCCGGGCGGTGCTCAGCACGGCTCTCCGCGACTTGTCAGGGCACGCGACCGCCGGGGCGGGCTAGTTGAGCAGCCAGGCGTTCAGGTTGGCCGCGATCTCGAAGGTCGGCTGCCCACCCACGGCCATGAGGCCCTTCTGCGGGTCGGTCATCAAGACGGTCGCGTACGCGGTCTGGTGGGTGGCGATGATCAACGCGATGTAGGTCTGCCCGGCCCAGGGCAACTCGGCACAGGTGATGGATGTGATCTGGTTCTTCGGCAGCACCACGCTCGGCTCGGTGGGCTTCTTCGAGACGTCGTGGATCTCCAGGCGGTCTTCCAGAACCAGGATGGCGCGCTTGCGTCGCAGCGCGGACAAGGCGTCGTCCTTCTGGCCCAGGTGGGTCCAGGTGATGTATCCCTGCAGCAGGGCCAGGTGCGGGCGCTGCCTGAGCTGAGCCAGCCTCTCCCCGCCAAAGGACTTGCCGTGGCGCCAGACCCACAGCAAGATCGGCACCAGCGCGGCGACGACGGCCGCGAGCATGATCAGCCAGTAATCGCCGCCCCGCGCCCAGATTCGCCAGAGACCGATCGCCGCCAGGGGGAAGGCCGCCGCAGCGGTGGCGAAAGTCGTCTTCTTGTTCATCGGGGTTCACCTTTCCAGTCGCCTGCTCAAGCTTCGGGCCACGCCAAGCGTACTGAGGCCGGCCGACGGCGCGCACTGGCCATCCACAGGGACAGCCAATGGGTTGCCCGCCTCCGTGTTGAACGCCGCCCCGCCCGCCGGTACCGGATTGAACGCCGCCCCGCCCGCCTCCGCGTTGGACGACGCCCCGCCGGCCCACCGATCAGCTAGGCCGCCCGGACTCCGGCATGGGCAGCTGCACCGTCCACATCTTGCCCGAGCGCACGTACACGCCCCGGCCCAGCGGGTAGTCGCTGCGCTTGACGCGCGGCAGGTCCACCTTGAACAGCAGGTCGCCGTCCATCGGGTTGGGCTGCATCACGATGCCGTGGCGAGTGTTGCGCACCTCCGCAATCAGCTGCCAGCCCGAGGCCCAGGCGCTGGTCTCCTGCTCGGCCAGCACGAAGTGGCCGTTGCGGCGCAGCTTCTTGATCACGTCCAGCACCGGGGTTTCCGCCGGCGTGCTCACCAGCTCGCCGAGGGACTCGATGACCAGCACCACGTCCGGCAGGGCCTCGTTCTGGGCCGGTGCCTCGGCAAGCGGCTTGAGCCTGGCGGCCAGCTCCACCGCCTCCTCCGGGTCGTGCGCGGTGGCAGCCCACAGCGGCAGGGCGTGCACGCGGGAGCGGCGCGGGCCGATGAAGAAGAACTCGGCCGCCGGGGCCCAGCGGTGCATGGACTGCGTGATCGACTCCAGCGCACTGGTGCGGCCACTGCCGGGCATGCCCGCGATCATCATCGCGCCCTGGCCGGTGAACGGCATGGCGGCCAGCGTCGACTCCTCGATACCGAGCACGGGCAGCCCCTCAACGGAGTCGGGCACCTGGGAGCGGTGCACCTGGGTGTCCATCCGGACGATCGGCTGGGCCGGCGCCACGCCGCGCGCCCGCAGCTCCTCGGCCAGCGCGTCTATCGCGCGCGCCTGCTTGGCGGGCAGGGAGGAACCGCCGGGCACCGCCACCTGCAGCTCGTTGTCCTGGCCGGCAAGGACGGCGCGGCCGGGAGGAGCGTCGTCCAAAACGTCCCTGGGCACGTCCAGGCTCGCGTAGGAGTTCTGGTCGGCCTGGCGCAAAACCAGGCGGGTGGGCAGGTGGGCGGAGAGCGAAGAGGGCAGCACGCCGTGGCGCTCGGCGGTGACCATGACGTGAATGCCCACCGCGCGGCCCTCGGAAAGCAGGCGGGAGAACAGGGCGAACACGGAGTTGGGGGAGGCGTTGAGTTCGAACTCGGTGCGGAATGCCCCAAATCCGTCGATCAACAGCAGGATGCGCGCCTCGTCGGTGCTCCCAGTGGCCTGCCGGTACTCGGCGATCGAACCCACGCGGGCCGCCGCGAAGCGCGCGGAGCGCTGCTCCATCACGTCCACGAGCTTGCGCATCAGGCGGCCGATTCGCTCCAGGTCGGAGCCGTCGATGATCGAGCCAACCACCGGCAGCCCCTCCAGCATGGACAGGCCGGCCGTGGAGAAATCGATGCCGTAGATCTCGGTACGCGCCTCGGGCGAGGTCGCAGCAGCGGCGAAGGCCAGGGAGCGCAGCACTGCGGACTTACCGGAGCCGCCCGCACCGAACACGGCCAGGTTGCCGTCCTCGTCCGGCTTGTAGAAGACCGGGTGCTGGCTCTGGTGGGCCGGATCGTCCACGATGCCGAACAGCAGGCGCTCGGAGCTCGAAGACGCCCCAAAGGTGCGCCCCAGCTCCGCCAGGTCGTAGTGGGTGCCCAGCTCCGGCAGCCACGGCTTGCGCGGTGCGGGGATGCCGCACAGGTCGGCGGCCCCGGAGATCGCGGTGACCACCCGGCTGATGTCCGTGGGGGTGGACTCGTCCTCCGCGTCGTGCTGCTGCGGGCGCGGAATATCCCACGGAATACCGCTGCCGAACGTCATCGTCTCGATGTCGATGCGGCCCGGCCCTGCCTCCGCCACAGTGCGGCCGCCGGCGTAGCCCGCCTGGAACAGGGAGATGCGGCCCGGGCCGGTGCGCACGGCGGCGCGGCCCGGGATGCGCGGGTCGAACTCCGCCGCCAGCGGAGAGTCGATCACGTCCACCGAGTCGGACTCGTCGGCCATGCGTAGCGCGATACGCAGGGCCGTGTTGGCGCGCAGGTTGCCCTTGATGACGCCCGCCGGGCGCTGCGTGGCCAGGATCAGGTGCAGGCCCAGGGAGCGGCCGCGCTGGGCCACGTCCACCACGCCGTCCACGAACTCCGGCACCTCCTGCACCAGAGCCGCGAACTCGTCCACCACGATCACCAGAGAGGGCGGACACTCCGGGTCCCCGGTGCGCTCCAGGGCCGCCAGGTCCTTGGCGTTCTTCAGGTTCAACAGGTGCTCACGGTACTGCAGCTCCGCCCGCAGGGAAGTCAGGGCGCGGCGCACCAGGTGCGGGGAGAGGTCGGTAACCAGGCCCACCGAGTGGGGCAGGCGCACGCAGTCCGCGAATGCGGAGCCACCCTTGTAGTCCACAAACAGGAAGGTCACCCGCTGGGGGCTGTGCGCGGCCGCCATGCCCAGGATCCAGGACTGCAAGAACTCAGACTTACCGGCGCCGCTAGTACCGCCCACCAGTGCGTGGGGCCCCTGTCCCTTTAAGTCCAGGGTGAACTCGCCCTGCGGGCCCTGCCCCACCAGCGCGCGCAGGTTGGCGGCCCGCCGCGGCCCCTGCGCCGCACGCGTGAGCACCGAGCCGTTCTCCTGCCAGCGCTCCACGGTCACCTGCGGCGAACTGGCCAACTCGGTTCCCGCCAGCGCCAGGTAGGAGACGGCGCGGGGAATGCCGGATTGGTCGATCACGGGCGCGCCGGCGTCCTCGATCGGGGAGAGCTGACGGGCCAGATTGCCGGCCATCACCTCGGTGAGGGGCTCCACCCGGCTGATCGGGGCGTTGTACTCCTGGTCAACGAAGCCTGCGGTCACGCTGCCGTCGTCCTCGTGGGCCAGGAAGATACGGCAGTCGGCCGGGAGCTTGGCCTGGGCGTCGGCCATCCACAGCAGGTGCACCCCGGCGTCGGGGCCGTCCTTCGCCAAGGACACCAGGCGCCCGCGCTCCACCGGGGCGTCGTCCTCCACCAGCAGCACCACCGTCGGGAAGGACGCCTTGGCCTTCCTGCGGGCGTCCACGAGCTCCTCCAGCGCGGAGACCAGGGCGGAGACCGCAGCCGGCCCGGCCGCCAGGTGGGAGCCACCCAGGGGGGAATAGGGCGAGCCCACGTGCGGCAGCCACATCAGGTATTGCCACGCATCGCTGGAGTCCGCTGACGCGATCGCGCACAGCACCAGCTCGGCGGGCGAGTGCAGACAGGTCAGTTGGGCCACGAGCCCGCGCGCCACCGGCAGACGCCACTCCTCCCGTCCCGCCAATCCCAGGTTGCGGGCCTCGCTAAAGGGGGCGGTGATTGGAACGTCGTCCACGAAATTGACCTTCTCAGCCAGGTCAGTGATCCGGGCCCAGGTGGCGGCGTCGGCGTCCTTGCGGCTTGGCAGCGTCAGCTTGTTGCGCGAAAGCGCCCGCCCCATCCCCAGGTTGACGGTCAGGTAGTCCGAATCGGCGGGGCGGCGGTGCCACAGGCGCGGGCTGAGACTGAAACCGGCCTCGATCACCGAATCCAGGGTGGGGATCTCGTCGCGGCGGTGCAGGTGCTCCTCCACCAGCGCCTGCGTCAGGTCCTTCTCCAGCGCAGCGATGTCCTCCTCGAAGCGCTCCTCGTCAGCCTTGCGTGCCTTCTTCGCCGTGATCTTGGCATCCAGGTAGGTGCCCACCGCGATCAGCGGGCTCAAGCCCACAAAGATGATGCTCATGATGTTGCGGGACACGGCAAAAAGGACCGTTCCCATCAGCAGCGGCGCCACCATGGCAATCAGCGGGAACTTGCGCGCGCCCTGCTTCTTGGGGGCCTCCGGCGCGGCGAACTCGCGCCCCTTGTAGCGCACCCGCACCTGCGGGGAGCGGTTGAACGACGTCTCCACGAGCGCCGGCGAATCAGCGGCCGCAGCGCGCTCCACGATGAACGTGGTGGCGCCGGCCAAGACCGTGGTGCGCGGCCCCAGGACGGCCTGCTCCACGCGTTCGTCCGCCAAGACCAGGCCGTTGGCGGAGTGCATGTCGATGATCTCCACCTGGGCGCCTACCACGATGCGGGCATGCCGCCTGGAAATCTGGCGGTCGTTTATGACCACGTCGCAGTCGTCGCTGCGGCCGATCACGTTCGGGCCGGGGCGCAGCGGGAAGACCGCCCCGGCGTCGGGACCAGAGATCACCCGCAGACGGGCCGGCACCGAGCTGCCGGAGCTAGAACCGGTCTCCGCCCACTGCGTCAACCTGACCCGCTGACCCGAGCGCAGCGCCGCCTCCGTTACCAGCGAACGCGGGGGAAGCACCGCGATCGCGGAGTTCTCGTCAGAAAGCAACTCCAGGGTGAGGGAATTGTCCGCCGGAATGTAAAGGCTGGTCTGACCGCTGCGAATAGTGGAGGCCACATCGCAAATCGTCGTGTTGGCCTCAGCGGTCACCATTACCGGCCGGATCCCGTCCGTGGAAACCAGTTCGAGCTTCAGACGCAAAGCAGACTCCAATCCTCCCGCGCGCGGGCCCACACCCGCGTAGGCAACCCGGCACAAGGATAGAAGGTGACGGAGGTCGCTCAGTAGGGCGCGCCCGAATGGGTCCCAGGAAGGGCAATAAATCTCCGGTAGCCTGTTGCAGATGGTCTTCGATCGGAGGCAACTCGTGAGGCAAGGAACTGGCGGCAACAGCGGTTTGCGGGTGCGCAGGTCGCTTACGGCTCTGTTGAGTGCGGTGGCTATTGGGGCAGGCGCGGCGGCGCAGGCCAGCAGCGCACCGGAAGCGCCCGGCGGCGCGGAGCTACAGCACGTGACCGTCAAGCTGAGCCCGTCCGCTGCGGTGACCGCGATCAACGTGGACACCATGCACAGGGGCGGGGACGGCGCGGTGGTGCAAAACCAGACCAGCCTGGCCCCCGCGCAGTCCGCCCAACAGCTGCCGGTACGCGTGCGCACCATGTGGTGGCACGACTCCAAGGTGGGCACCGATCTTTCCCAGCTCAAGGGGCTCTCCGGGCGCTTCGTGCTCCAGTGGTCGGTGGAGAACCTGACCGCCAAGCCGGAGGAGATCACCTACGAATCCAACGGCGCGCAGTTCCGCCAGCGCGAACTCGTGGCCACCCCGCTGACCGTGGCAGCCTCTGCGCGGGTGGAGACCGGTGACGTTGTGATTGGTGCCCAGGAGGGGCGGGCCGCCACCGACGGCGTGGTGGCTCCCTTGAGTGAGGGCGTCACCACCGTGCAGTGGGCAGCCCTGCTGGCCCCGCCCGTGCTCAGCCCTGCCACCACCTTCACCCTGGTGGTGGACAGCAAGGACTTCGAAGCCCCCGAGTTCACCATGACGGTGGAGGGCGGCATCACCACAGACCCCTCGGTAACGGCCGTGGTCAACACCGCCTTCGGGGCAAACGGGGACGCCGGCAAGACCGAACTGGAGATCGTCAACACCGTTTCCGGGGTGTCCAAGAACCTCACCGAGGCCCGCGACTTCGTGGACCAGGTGCACCGCACCCTGCAGGGTGATGTCTCCGCGATCGCCGGGCGCACCTTCACCGACCTGCAGTCCAGCTCCAAGCGTGTCACCGACCAGCTCACGGCCACCAGCGAGCAGCTAAAGAACATCAGCTCCTCCACCGAGTCCGCCATCGGCTCCGCCACCAACGGCACCCAGCAGGGCTTGAAGTCCCTGGTTTCCTCCTTCAACGCCCTGCTAGGTGACAACAACTCGCCCAAGATGACCCAGGCGGCGGTGCAGGGCTGCACCGTCACCCTGCCGCAGCTGGCGGAGGGCGAGCAGCGCACCATCACCTCGATGTTCGCGCTCGTCAACGCGCAGATGGGCGTGATGGGCGCGGTCTTTGAGGACTCCGACCAGAGCGAGAGCTGCCGCGACGCGCTCGTGGCCGGCCTGACCCGCGCCGTCGGCGATCCGAAGGCATACGAGGACAAGGCGAACGCCGATGCCTGTGAGGCACCGGAGAGCACCGACAAGTCCCTGGCCTGCTCCCTGTACCGCGTGGAGCGCGGCTTTGCCTCCGCCGTGTCGGACCTGACCGGCCTGTCCACCCAGGCCCTGGGGCACTACCAGAACCTGGGCACCGAGACGCTGATGGACGCCCTGCAGGGCGCCGACGGCCTGGCCGCCCAGCTCACCAGCATCTCCGCAGAGTTGGATGAACTCAAGGCCAGCAACACCACGCTCTCCGACCAGTCCAGCACCCAGGTGAACAGCCTGCGTCAGTACACCAACGCCGCTATCGAGGCCGTGGGCAGGGCCCGCACCGAGCTGACCGGCGTGCGCACCGCTGTGGATGCGGTGGCGCGGGAGCTGCAGGAGTTGGAGGACAAGCTGGTCTCCGGTGCCACGGACGCCCCCGGCCTCTTTGACATCCTGGACGGGTTGGAGGCGAACCACGACCAGGCCAAGCCAGTGGGCCCGTGGCTGAACGAGTCCGGCATGGTGGCCGCCCTGGACGCCCGCGTCGTGGAGGCGATCGCCGCCGGTTCCGCGTGCGACGCCACCTGGGCGGCGGGCATCACCGAGACCTCCACCGCCGCCGACATCTCCGCTGCCCTGGCGAAGCTGGCCAAGCCTGACTGCGCCCTGGGGGAGTTGGCCGCCGCCACCGATGCGCTGGTGGTCGCCTACGACCAGGCCCAGGCCGCTGCGGCGCAGCTGCAAAGCGGCGTGGACAGCGCGCGCGCCAAGGCCGCCGAGGCCGAGGAGGAGCTGAACCAGATCGCCGCCGAGCTCTCCGAGGCGCAGCAGCTAGTGGCCGCAGGCTCCAGCGTGGAACAGCTGCTGGACGGCCTCTACAAGGAGGGCACCGGCCCGGAGACGCAGGCCACGGGCGCCCTGGCGGAGATCGAGAAGGTACTGGGCTCGACCGAGGGAATCGGCTCTGGTGGGGTGAACTCCAAGATTGACGCGCTGACCGCCCACCTCGATACCGTCTGGCCCGACGCCACGGTGCTGCCTCTCCCGGACCCCGCCGGCTGCCCGGCGGTGGAGCAGGAGGCCACCCAGCCGCAGGCCCCCGGCCAGGCCGTGATGTGGCTGGCCAACCGCCTCTACTGCACCGACAAGCACCTGGGCACCGCGCTGTCCTCCCTGAAGGATGAGATCACGCAGGCGCAGACGGCGGTGGACAAGGAACTGGACACCGCCCGCACGAACGCGCAGGGCACCCTGGCCGCCGCCACGGCGGAGGTGGACGCGCTGGGCAAGCAGCTGGCTGACGTGATGAACCAGCAGCGCGCCCAGACCCAGAAGGACGTCTCTGACCTGGTCACGGAGGCCAAGGCCAAGACGGAAGCCGACCTCACCAAGGCGCTGGACGACCTCTCGCTGTCCATGAACAACACGCTGGATGGACTGCAGAACGCCCTGTCTCGCTCCGCCGAGCAGTCCGTGTCCGTCTCCACCCAGCTTTCCTCCGAGTTCTCCACGCTGTTGCTCAACCTGGGCCAGCCGGGCACGGACAACCGCCTGGGCTTGATCGGCAAGCTGTACGGCATCACCACGGACGTGGGGGAGACGGGCAACGTGCTCAACGGCGTGGACGGCACGGTGACCAGCTTTGCCGACTCCCGCAAGGGGGCGCTGCGCCGCATCAACCTCCACTCGGCCATCTACCAGCGGGCCCAGCTGTTGGAGGAGTCCTTTAAGCCGTTTAGCACCTCTGAGACCCCGGTACTCACGGTCGTAACGTTCACCATGGGAGGCGAGTGATGAAGGCAGCTAACCGCGTGGCTGGGGCCGCTAGTGCCCTCCTGGCCTTGGGGCTGCTTGCCGGTTGTGCCGACGACGTTGCCGCACCGCCCGCCCCGGCGCCGACCGTGGAGTCCTACGTGCAGCCCGACGCCGGCCTGACCGCCGCCCTGACGGAGGGGCAGGAAGTGCGCATCGGGGTGCTCGTGGGGCCCGTGGAGGGGGCCGGCGCCGAGTTCCGCCCCCTGGTGGAGGGCGCCAACCTGGCCGCCTACCGGTTCGCGCTGGTCGGGGCCGACGTGAGCCTGGAGGTGGCGCTGGACGACGGCACTGCCTCCGGTGCGGCCAGCGCCGTGAAGTCCCTGCTGGACAAGGGGGTGAGCGGGATCGTGGTTGCCTCCCAGGCCGATTCGCACCTCTCCGATGCGTTGAAGCTCGCCAACGCGGCCGGTAGCGCCGTGATCTCCCTGTATTCGGCCGCCACCGACGCCGAGGTGTGGAGCCTGGCCGCTGACTCTGGCGCCCTGCGCCAGGCGGTGGCCGACGCTCTGGCCGGTGCGAACGCCAAGAAGCCTTTCGTGGCCCTGGCACCCTCCCGGCAGGCGCCCGTGGACGGGGCGCGTTTAGCCACCATCGACGACGCTGCCAAGACGGCCGATGCGATTAAGGCTGCGGTGGATGCCCGCGAGGTGGACTCGGTGGTGGTTTCTGCCCCGGCCGCGCAGAGTGCCGCGCTGGTCACCGCCCTGGATGCGCGCCTGGGTGGGGCGCAGATTCCGATCTTGGTGAGCGCCGAGGCGGTGACGCCGAGCTTCGGTGAGGCGGTGATGGCGGCGGGCGCCGCCGAGGGCCGCCTGCTGACGGTGGGGACCACCTCTGTCGACCTGACCGCCCTGTCCCCGGGGGAGGATGGCAGTGCGGCCTCCGCCTTCTTCACCTCCATGCGCCTGGCCATGGGGGACGCGGACTGCATGAACCTTTACCGCGACGACCCTTGTTCCCAGTCGATGCACCTGGCCGACGCCGCCAGCCATGACGCCGTGGTGGCGCTGGTGCGCGCCGTCGAGGCCGCCGGGAGCACCGAGCCCGCCGCCGTCCGCGAGGCCCTGGCCGGACTGTCCCTGAGCACCGCAGACGGCCTGGCGGGCGGAAGCCTGGACTTCCGCAGCAAGAGCGCGCTGCCCGCCAGCGAGCTGAAGACCCTGCACGCCTCCACCGCAAACCCGGGCATGCGGCCCGTGCCGGCCGGGCAGCAGGGAGCACACTCTTTGTTCTGGTTCTCCGAGTGAACGCATTTGCCCGTCCGAGCGCGCTGGGCAGCCGCTACATCCTCACGGAGTTGATCGGTAGGGGCGCCACTGGCGAGGTGTGGCGTGCCACCGACGTCACCACCGGCCGCCCGGTGGCCGCCAAGGTGCTCAAGGAACACCACAGCGCCGACCCGGCGCTCCTGGCGCGTTTTGTGCAGGAGCGTAACGTGCTGCTGGGCCTAGATCACCCGCAGGTGGTCAAGGTGAGGGACCTGGTGGTGGAGGGCACCACGCTGGCGATCGTCATGGACCTGGTGGAGGGTCCGTCCCTCTCCGCGCTGCTGGCCTCTCGGGGCACGCTGAGCCCCGGCGAGGCGGTGGAGCTGACCATAGGCATCCTGCAGGCACTGGCCATCGCCCATTCCCAGGGGATCGTGCACCGGGACATCAAGACGGACAACGTGCTGCTGGCCGCCTCCGGTCCCCTGGATCGTCACTGCGTGCGCCTGGTGGACTTCGGCATCGCCAAGATCCTGGAGGACTCCCCGGGGGCGCGAGAGGCGATCGGCACGCCCAAGTACATGGCTCCGGAGCTCTTCGCCTACGGCACCGCGTTTGAGACATCCGATGTCTACTCGGTCGGGATCGTGCTCTACCAGCTGCTGGCCGGTCGCACCCCCTTTGGGGGCATGGGCGGCCCGACTGCGGTGGGGATAAGGCACATCGAGTCCCTGCCACCGGTTTTGCCCGTCGATGGCGCGCTGTGGCGACTGCTGAGCGGGATGCTGGCGAAGAACCCGGTCCACCGCCTGCCCGCCGCAGAGCTGGTTACCGCGTTTTGTAACCTACCGCTGTCGGTGTGGCAGGCCCCCGCCCTGCCGGTGCAGCCGGACGTTACCGGCTGGGAGAAGTCCCCGCTGACTATCCCCGGGCGGGAGGAGATCGAGGCGCTGTCTCGCGGCAAGGCAGAGCCGGCCGAGCAGCCCTCGCCCCCGCAGCCAGGTCCTGCTGCCGAGACGGCGGAGGAGGACCCGGACCAGACCTCGCTAAACGACTGGCGCCCACTGCCCAAGCGGGCGGAAACAGCCCCCACACAGGCCGAGCCTGCGGAGTCCGAACAGGCCGGGGACGCCACGCTGCTCAAGAGCGCCGCACTACCTGCCCCCGAGTCCGCCCCCAAGACCGCGCCGGAGAAGAAGAGCCGCAAGCCCCTGTACCTGCTGCTCGGTGCGGCCGCGGGAGTGGTGGCCCTTTCCTTTGGTGCCCTGGCCCTGACCGGCCAGCTGTCCGATGGGCAGAAGGAGGCGGCGAGCCCGGAGATAACCACCCAGGCCGCCCAGCTGGTGGGCGACTTCACGGAGAGCGGCCTGCGCGTGGACCTGGGGGCCGCCTGGGACAAGGAGGTCTCCACCACCCGGTTGACGTTGACCAGCTCCGTGGCGCCGGGCGCGAGCCTTTCGGGCGAGATGCTGGTGGTGATCCCGGACGTGGACGGCGGCTGCGCGCAGGTGGAGGAGCAGGAGGGGCTAACCCGCGTGAAGGCCTCCACGGACGGGTTGAACGTGCCGTGTGGCTACTACTTTGATCTGGAACGCCTCACCGCCGGCCAGAAGCAGGAAGTGACAATTTCGGTAGGCCTGAAGCTAGTGGGCGAGGACTCCAAGGTGCTGGACTCCTACGAGGATTGGTTGCGTGACGTACAGCGCGAAACCGGTGACGCACTGGCCTCCATGACGGGCACCCGCTTCGCCCTGCAACGGGTGACCGGAATCAGCGTCACCGCCACCTCCGTGAGCCTGGAGGGCACCGCCGCCACCCCTGTGCCCTACCTGGTCAAGGCGAAGTGGCGGGGCAAGCACGACGCCGCGCTGGAGACCGACCTGCTCTCGTCTGACACCCTGGACGGCATGGAGGTCGACGCCCTGCTGGACCTGACCGGGGGAGATGGCCTGGACGCGGTCAGCCTGACCACCTGCTCCTCGGCCCGCGTGATCGGCACGCGCGTCCTGGCAGAGCAGCCGGACAACAACTGTTTCGTGGAGATTGAACTGGGCGTCATGAAGAGCCCGCGGGCCAGCTTCCAGGCGCGAATGAAGAATTAGCTCTGCTCGCCTTAAACAAGTTTTCTGTTGACAGAATGCGAACCCAGACTATAGGGTGTGTTTGGTATCACTGTTAGCGATTGTGTTGATGTGGCGGTAGAGTGGCGCTGATTTTAGGGTTCGCGCCAAAGGTGTTTGGCGAATATTGAATAAGTAGATTGTCCATTCTGCTACCAAGTAGCACGTCCTGGGTTTTCAGATGTGTGCGAAGCTGGAGGGAGGGCTCTTGAAGATTAAGCTGGTCGTAGCGTCGTTTGTTGTAGCGTTATCTGCAGGGGCTTGCTCCCAAGGTGAAGTCGTTCAGCCAGGCGGGGTTGTGCAGGGGCAGGCCATGTATGACTACTCGGCGTGGAAGCCTGCGACAAAGGTCGAACTTGCTCCCCAGAGTCCCGAGCAGATGAGCGCCGATCGCCTTAGCTGGGTGGAGGCAAACCGTACCGTGATGGGAATAGGTGAAAGCGTCCCTGTTCCCGATCTGGTTAGGTGGATAGAGCTAGGGGAAAACCATCAACCAATCGTCGACTGCATGGCCCAAAACGGATTTGCCGTTAGCTTGGATCAGACTGGCGAAGGTTTGCGTTTCGATTCAGCAACAGCAGGCTCGGGCGATTCGGGTGCTTCTCCGGTTTCTCTGCAGATTTGGCTTTGCTACGCGCAGTTCACCCCCAAGAGCGTCGTTGTAGAACATTCTCCAGAGATGGATGCTGTGCTCTACGAGTACTACACGACTTTCTTCGTTCCGTGCATGCGAAGCGCGGGTGTGGAGTTTGCTGAGGAGCCGCCCTCAAAGGATGTGTGGTTGGCCAGCCGTTTGAACCCGCAGGGGGCCTCCGCCGCTAGCTGGGAACCAGTGAATCTCGATACCTGGAGCGCGGAGAGCCAGCGCAAGTTTGGATCGTACGAGGCGCAGTTAGAGTTGTTTGAGCGCTGCCCTGCCCGTCCACCTGCCGCTGCGCTGTACGGTGAGTAGCACGCAAGAACGCCAGTGAGGGTAGGGGCAATGAGGCAAGTTAAACGTGAATCCCCGCGTCCGCTGAGGGTGTCCCTCATCGTGCTCTGTGTTGCCGTCTTGACAGGCTTGAGTTTCTGGGCCGGGATGCAGATTAGAAGTGGTGGGCAGCCTGCGGCAAACCCTGGCGCGGAGCCGGTCTTTGCCACCGCGCAACGGGTTGAAGTGGGTAGAACGCTCACTCTGACAGTGCGGGTTGAACAGCCTCAGACTCCCGTGGCGGCCAATCTGATGTCCGGTGTACTCACGTCACTGCCGGGAGAAGTCAGTGCAGATGTCGGCACTGAGCTGTATCGCGTGAATGATGTGCCGGTTCGTTCGGTTGAGGGGAGGGTCCCCTTCTATCGGGAAATGTCCCGAGAGGCAAAAGGGACAGACGTCCTTCAGCTGAACAATGCCCTCGTCGAGCTGGGCTACCTGAGTGAGGCAGTCGACCAGTTTGACGCGTACACCGAAGCGGCGGTCAAGCAGTGGCAAAAGGAACTGGGACTGCAACAGACGGGGATAGTAGCTGCTGGTGAATTGGTCGCATTGCCGTCTCTACCGGCTCACCTAGTGCTGGATGGTGAAAAGCACCGGCTTGGTTCGGTCCTTTCCGGAGGGGAATCTATCGTGATGTCACCCTCCGTAACGCCGTCTTTCCACTTGGTTCTCTCCAACACGCAGGTGCCGCTAGTGCCGACTGGCGCGCCGGTGCGTGTTCTCCACGCGGACCACGCCTGGCCCGCCATTACGGGCGAAGGCAAAGTTCAGGAAGACGGCAGTACCCACGTCGCGTTAATCGCCCCAGACGGGGGACTGGTCTGCCAGGACCAATGCGGAACGCTTCCCGCCGAAGCCGCTCTCACACTCGTCGCCGAAGTAGTACTCGTGCCGAAGGCTCAGGGAATCGGAATTCCGCAAGCGGCGTTGAGACAAGGGCCGGACGGGGAGTACTCGGTGCGCCAACGATCTGAGGGCGCGGTGGTGTCCGTGCCAGTCTCGGTGATCTCGGTGCAGGATGGCGTTGCGGTAGTTACCGGTTTGGAAGCCGGGGCTCAAGTGGAGATATCCGGGCCCGAGCCCGGCGCGGGTCCCCCAGCGCCCTCGGTTAGCCCGTCGTGAGGTGTTTGGGCAATGCGACTTGGGCACCTGATCCTGCTCTCTTGGCGCACGGCTGTGACGAGGAGAGTCGCTAGTGCGCTGATCACGATAGTTGTGGCAGCAACCTGCGTTCTGACCCTGTTGACGGTAGGACGCTCTGCGGCACAAATGACGGCGCTCGCTGACTCCCTGAACGAGCCCCGTTCCCGTCTTCTGACCTTGCGCTCGCAGGGTGAGGCAGACTTCATTACGCCCGCTGCGGTGACTCAAGTACGTGGCTTGTCTCAAGTCCAGGTGGGCGTCGGCCTGAGCTTTCCCGTGGACGTAAGAAACGGTAGGTTGCCCGGGGTGGCCGCCGTACCCCTTTGGCGCGTTACCCATGAGCTCGACGTGGCTCGCATCGTCTCGGGACGCGCGCCCAACGAGGGGGAAGCCATCATCGCAGAAGATGCCGCAGTTGGTCAGAGCATCGACCTGCCCGTCGGCTATGTAGAAGACGCGGCGGGAGGCCAGTACCCAATCGTAGGAATCTTTGCCCCTCTGCCGGGTTTTGAGTTTCTGTCTGCTGGCCTTGTAACGCCCGCGCAGGATGGCGACCTTCTCTCCTCGCTGAGTTTGCTAGTCAGAAGAGTGGACCTCACTGCCCCAACCCTGGCGACAGTTGTGAGCATTCTTGGGTCCCCGTCCCCAGACAAGCTGGCCATTCAGAACCCACCTGGTCTTGGCATGGCTGGTGAGCTGCTGCGGCGCTCCCTCGGTTCCTATCACTACGCCGCGCTACTCATTTCCTTGGCTGCGGGGGGAGTTTTCACCATTGCCGTGGTTGTTTCTGACGTTCTAGCGAACCGGCGCGATCTGGGCCGACGCAGAGCGCTGGGAATGACACGGGCGGACCTCGTGCTCTTTACGGTGTTGCGCACGGTTCTGCCAGCTGCGGTTGGTGGGGTCTTGGCTGCAGCCGCAACAAGCGGATACTTCCTTTACGCTGGGGCGCCCTTGGTGTGGCAGCAAACATTAGCCCTGCTCATTACCCTGCTGACGTCTACGGTCGGCTCAGCTCTATTGCCGGCGATCTGGGCCTCGCGGATAGATCCGGTTAAGGTCTTACGCTCGCCCTAACCAAGCTGATGGTCTGGGCCCCTACAGTTCCAGCACGGAGTCAGACAACCTATTGACCTCTGGGTCGTGGGTCGCGATTACTACGGTTCGACCCTCGTCAGCAGCGGATCGAAGGGCCTCTATGACGGTGAGCGCGTTCCCGGGGTCTAGGTTGCCTGTCGGCTCGTCAGCAAGAATGAAGTCCGGTTCGTTCACAAGTGCACGGCACACAGCCACGCGCTGGGCCTGGCCGCCGGAGGTCTGGCCGGGCTTGTGGTCCTTGCGTTCCCCAAGGCCGAACTTGTCCAAGAGAGTGCTCGCTCGCTGGCGAAGCCGGGCCGGATCCTGCCCCATATAGAAGCCCGGTTCCATCACCGAGTCCAAAACGGTTTGAGAGGGATCCAGCTCCGAGTCTTGGAACACGAAACCCAGTTGTCTAGAACGTATTCTTGAACGGGCACTATCTGGCAGGTGGGAAACAGGTTTCGAGTTTATGAGAACTGCCCCGCTAGTCGGCGATAGCAGCAAACCTAGTATGTAGAGCAGCGTGGACTTTCCGCGCCCCGACGGTCCGGTTACGGCGGTCAGCTTTCCCGGCGCGAAGGAATGCGAAAGCCCTCCGTAGAGCTCCTCCCCGCCCTTGGTGTACCTGAAACGCAAGTCGCGCACGGCAAGCTGAGGGGAATCTGTGTTGAGTTCCATAACTCCTCCATTGCAGTGCCGAAACGAGTGTGCCAAGAGGGCTGCGCCCGCTGCTCAGTTCTCCTCTGGGTAGAACCAGGAGCCGCCCAGCGCGACGGCGTCGCACAGTTCCAGGATCTCCTTGCGGGCAAACAGGTGCGGCGTGGTGAAGACCAGGTGGGCCAGCGTGATCGGGTCGCCGGGTACCTCCAGCCAGTAGTCGGCCATGAGCAGCGGGGTGTTCCCGCCGCCCACCTCGGTGGCGCCCTGCACGGTGCGGGTGTGCCGCAGCAGGCGGTCGTCTGCGGTCTCCACCAGCACCAGGTCATCCTCCGGCCCGGCGTCGGCGCGCAGCTTCTGCTCCAGCAGCTCGAAGGCCGTGGCCTTGCCGGAGGAGCCCACAGAGTGCCAGTAGGTGACCACGTTCAGGGCGGCGGCAGCCTGGTTGGTGCGGGCCACCAGGAAGGCGAATTCGCGCCCGCCCTGCGCGGCGGCGTCCGAGGCGGTGCGCGCCAGCCAGGTGCGCATCTCGTGACGCAGCTGCGCACCGGCGTCAGAGAGCTGCACCGTTTGCTTCTTCACCAGCGCCTGAATCTGCTCCTTGCGTCTGGCCTCGTTCGCGGTCAGGTCGATGGTGGCCCAGTGGGAGGGCAGGTCCAGCAGGTAGGCGGCGGCCGGGCGGGCAGGGCGGGTGGCAACGTCGTCCCATTCCTCGCCCTGCCCCGCTGCATCGGCCTCGTCCTCGCCTAGCGGGGGCTGCGTCATCACCAGCAGCTGCTGCAGCACAAAGACGTCGATCGCGTCGGCCTCCTCCTTGTCGGGGGCGGAGTCGATCACCAGCTGGTGAAACGAATCGGCATCCGAGACCACGTAGTCCACCAGCACGGCGCCGTGGCGGATCACGAACAGCCCCTCGGTGCCGTGGCGGTCGGCGCAGTAAGCCTCGGCGCTGGAGTAGATGTGCAGGTTGGGCAGCCCGGTGCCGGGATCCGTGAAGGCAACCGGACGAACCTCGCCCCGCGTGTCCAGGCCGACCGGCAGGATCGCCACGTCCTCCGCCAGGGCGTCCAGGATGTCGGCCAGGGAACCGGAGGCCTCCGCGAGCGCCTGGGAGCCCAACTCCTTCAGCGGGGCCACCGGGAGCACCCGAACCCCCTCGGGCACCTGCGGGGCGGCGGCCTCGCCCTGCAGCGCGAGCGAAAAGACCAGGTCGGCGTCGAAGCCCGCCTCGGCGCGGCGAATCCCACCCGCCTCCGCTGTCGTTGCCTCCGCGTCCGTCACCGCCGCGTCGGTCGCCTCGGGCACTTGCTCAACGATCTTGCCGATGATCGGGCCCACGTTGGCGGGCATGGATTCGAGCAGAACGGGCACCCTGTCAGCATTTTCAACACGCACGGGCCAATCCTATGCGGGCTGCCCGGCCAAATCGCGGGCCCGCGCGCCAACACCCCGGCAAGTCCGCCGGGCGCGAAGAATCACGCGGGTCACTGCCCGCCAGAGAAGTCGATGGACCCGGTCATGCCGGCGTGCCAGCGGTAGAGCTGCTGGGCCACGTCCGCCGTGCCCGGAGCAACCGGCCTGCCCTGCATGTCCACCTTCGGCAGCATCAGCACAAGCGCGATGGTGCCGGCGCGGGTGTCGATGAACAGCGCCGATTCCGGCCGCCGCAGGAACGAGACCGGCTCCAGGCGAATCCCCACCACGTCGGCCTGCCGCAGCACGATCGGCGCGTTGGCTTCCTTCTTGCGCAGGTCGTGCAGCTCGAGCGCCTCCCGGGAGATCACCAGCGCGGCCTCGTTCTTCAGGATGCCGATCTTGTCCTGCGAGCCGTCCAGCGGGAGCGGCAGCATGGTGGCTGGGTGGACGATCACGCCCTTACGTCGGCGCAGCTTTTGCATGGGGGCCTGGCCCCTCCTGAATCCCCAGGCGAGGAAAGCCACGATGATCACCACGGCCACCGCCACCGCAGCCATCAGCGACCAAAAGTAGGTGGGCCCCTCATTCCAGGCCATCCACACCCCGAGGGCCACGAACGCGACGAACGCCAGCGAGGAAATGCCCCCGCCGGGAGCCTGATTCATAGTCGGTACCTCGCTGTTCTCTGCCGCCGTGCGGCCACGGGACGGTATTGGGCCGCGCCCCTCAACCAGTACAGTCCGATTCGGCCGGTGGGCGCAAGCCTGCCGTGCGCGGCCTGTGCAAGGCGGCCGCCCCGCCGTAAGGCGCGAGGGGATGGACGACGTTGCCGCCTTCCCGCCCGGCCAAGCAAGGCCGCTGCGCCGCAGGGCGAGGGAAACAAGGAGGCGCGAGAGGCGTCGTCGGCCCTTACCATTGAATGCAAAGTGCCCAAGTGGGCGAAGCGAACAAAGGAGAACGGGGTAAGCCCCCAAACCATGCGTAAGGCGATGAACCCGGCCGCCGCCCTCGGCAGCGCCATCCCCGGCCCGGCACAGCTTGCCCCGGCGCCACAGGAGCGGGCGCAGACCAACCGCACCGTAACGATCCCGCCGGAGGTGGACCCGCTGCTGGTGCTCGGCACGCGCGACGAGGTGCTGCGCGCCCTGGCCGACGGCTTCAAACACCTGCAGGTCCACTCGCGCGGCGCGGAAATCACCTTCACCGGCGCCGCCTCCCAGGTGGAGCTGGCCGCCAACCTGGCCGGTGAACTGATCGCGCTTGCCCGCGACGGCAAGAGCCTGACCCCGGACGCCGTGGCGCGCGCCGCCTCCATCCTCACCAGCCACGCAGAAGACCGCTCCTCCTCGGTGCTCGGCACGGACATTGTCTCCAACCGGGGCAAGACCATCCGCCCCAAGACGCTGGGGCAGAAGGCGTACGTGGACGCGATCGACGCCAACACGATCGTCTTTGGGGTGGGGCCGGCCGGCACCGGCAAGACCTACCTGGCGATGGCCAAGGCAGTCCACGCCCTGCAAAACGGCATGGTGAGGCGAATCGTGCTCACCCGCCCCGCCGTGGAGGCCGGCGAAAACCTGGGCTACCTGCCCGGCTCGCTGACCGACAAGATCGACCCCTACCTGCGCCCGCTCTACGACGCGCTGCACGACATGATCGACCCGCAGCAGATCCCCAAGCTCATGGCGGCCGGCACCATCGAGGTGGCGCCCCTGGCCTACATGCGCGGCCGCACCCTCAACGACGCCTTCATCATCCTGGACGAGGCGCAAAACACCACGCCCGCGCAGATGAAGATGTTCCTTACCCGCCTGGGCTTTGGCTCCCACGTGGTGGTCACGGGCGACGTCTCCCAGGTGGACCTGCCGCGCGGAGTGCGCAGCGGGCTGCAGGTGGTGCAAGAGATCCTGCCCGGCTGAAGCGGCGCACGAAAAACGTCTATGGGTCCCAAGAGACTCGTTGTG